>JAPYWU010000080.1 GCA_028276205.1 Dictyoglomaceae bacterium
AAGCCTGGTCTTTATCCACAACCAAATTATTATGCTATTAAGGCTCCTGTATTTTCCTTTACTAAGATTAAGGGTGCTGAGATAGAGCTTGGTCCTGAGATGAGGTCTACAGGTGAAGTTATGGGGATAGATTATGAATGGTCTAAAGCTCTTTATAAGGCTCTTTATGCCAGTGGTATTAAAATTCCAATAAATGGTGGAAGAATATTTGTAACATCATTTTTCTCAGCCCCATGGGAAAAACTAATTTTAAAGGGGTATAAACTTTATTCTCTTGAAGATAAAGAAGGATTTATAAAGGTGAATTTCAAGGATGATGAAATGTCTACTCTTGCCTCTTATGAATTTGACCTTGTTATTGCCATAGATGATAAGGATAAAGGTTGGAGAAGAGCTTGCTATGATATTGGATTGCCATGTATTGTTACAGAGGATATGTTTAATGCGGTTATAAAAATGCTTGATGAATTTGGAGATTCAGATATAGATTATAGAGCTATTCAAGATTTTTATAAGGAGGAAGTATGGCTCTCTGGGGAAGCCGTTGGAGAAAATCATTAAATAAAGATGTAGAGGAATTTACATATTCTTTAGATTTTGATAAAAGGCTGTTTAAAGTAGATCTAATTGGTACTTTGGCCCATGTATTAATGCTTAATAAAATTGGTGTAATAACTAATTGGGAGATAAAAGTTTTAGTGGAAGAAATTAAAAAACTTTATGAATCATTAAAAGAAGATATTGATAATATAAAAGATAGTGAAGATATCCATACTTATATAGAAGAGAATTTAACTAAAAAAATAGGTGATATAGCCAAAAAGATACATACTGGAAGAAGTAGAAACGACCAAGTTGCATTAGATTTGAGACTTTACTTAAGAGAGGAAGCATATGAACTCTCTCAGTTGATTTTGAAAATTAGAGAAAATTTTTTATCTATGGCAGAGAGATATATAGATTCTCCTATGCCAGGTTATACTCATCTTCAAGAGGCACAGCCAGTCTCTATAGGACACTATTTTTTAGCTTATGATTCAATGTTTGAAAGAGATTTAGAAAGATTATGGGAAATTTATAAAAGATTAGATGTAATGCCTCTTGGTTCTGGAGCTTTAGCAGGAAGTAATCTACCACTTGATAGGTATTACGTAGCAGAAATATTAGGATTTTCAGAAGTATCGGACAACAGTATGGATTCAGTGGCAGATAGAGATTTTGTTGCGGATTTTATCTATTTTTCATCTCTTATTTTTACCCATCTATCTAAGCTTTCTGAAGAAATTATTTTGTGGTCTACACAAGAATTTTCTTTTATTAGACTTCCAGAGGAATATTCTACAGGTAGTAGTATGATGCCTCATAAAAGAAATCCTGATGTAGCTGAACTTACCCGCGGAAAAACAGGGAAAATTATAGGTAATCTTGTAAATATTCTAACTATTTTAAAGGCTTTACCCTTAAGTTATAATAGAGATCTTCAAGAAGATAAACCTGCAGTTTTTTTAGTGATAGATGAATTAAAATTGGCATTAAAAGTATGGAGTAATTTTATACTGAATTTAGAGTTTAATATGGATAAAATAGAAAAGACTTTGAGAAATGATTTTCTTTATGCAACTGATATAGCAGAATATTTAGTCTTAAGAGGTATGCCCTTTAGAGATGCTCATAAAACGGTGGGAGAAGTGGTAAAGTATTGTGAAGATAATTCAAAGAGTTTTAAGGAGCTTAGTATAGAAGAATGGAAAAATTTTTCTCCCCTTTTTGATGAAGAAATTTTTAAATTATTAAATCCAGAAGAAAGTATCAAATCTAAAAAAACATGGGGAAGTCCTAATCCATCCTTAAATAGAGAGGTAATAAAAAAGAAAAGACAATCTTTAAGAGATCAAAAATTAAAATGGGAACTTATAAAAGATAAACTACCAAGTATAGATAAGATTATTGAGAGGGTTAATTTATAACATCTTTAATAGGTACAAGTTCTTCATATTTGTAAAGTATACTCATAGCTTCGTTCTCAGCTTCAATGTTTGATTCGATCACTCCTGCTAAGGGGTTTAAACCTCCTATAATCACTAACCCTGTAGATCCTTGAGTTACTGGAATACCAAATAGCTCTTGATTGGGTTTACCAAGATAGATTTTAGCTTTTATTCCAAGATCTCTTATTTCTTCTATAACTTTCTCAGTATCATCTCTTGCCATATTGGGAAGTTCTCTAAATGTTGCAAGTACTTTGCCTTCTCCATTTTTAACTACAGATAATATAGATGTCATTCTACTTTTGATAAATACTTCTAAAGGGTCTAAAGTAGAACCGTTATAATTTATAGCTTCTAAAAATCTAACTGGCTCATGATTTTTGACTTCTAATACTCCACCAAATTTAGCATCCAGAGGAATACCTCTTTTTAATAAAATTCCATGTATTGTTACACTGCATACTGTACCAACAATTACTTTTTTCTCTGGAACAATTATACCAGGGGCAATTTCTTCTTCCTCTTTATCAAAGATGATTATTTTTTCGCTTATTCCATATCCTTTTTTTAGGATTTCTTTTATAATTTGAAGGGATTTTTTAAGATCTTTTTTATTGATTATGGATAAGTTTAAAATGACATTTCCTTTTCCATCTTTATCTAAGTTTACTTGATAAGCTAAATTTAGGATTTTACTAATAATAAATCCTAATTTATCTGCAACTAAGGCTTTTTTGATTTCTTCTCTACCTTTTTCTGTTATGATTCTTCCTTTTTTACCTGCTACTTTAGTTAATCCTCTTTCATCCATTATCTTTAGGTGATATCTAACTGCTCTTTCAGATAGTTCTATGCCTTTTTCTACTAATTTTTTAGATATAGTGTTAGCTCCTACAGGTTCAGTGTAGTTATTTAATATTTCAAGAATTGCCACTAATTTTCTTTCTATATCTTTGTTCATCTTTTATCTTTAATGGATGTATGGTGAAGGAGGAAAGAATAAATCCCAATCTTCATCTTGCTTTAGCCAACCTTCCTGCATAAGAAATTTTTTTGTGGCTAAAGCAAGAAATTGAGCAAGTAGAAGATAATCATCATCTTCTATATCTCCATCAAGCTCATCTTTTAACCTTTCAGAGAGTTCTAAACGATCTACATAACTTTCTAAGGCTGTATAATAAAAAGTTATTAATTTTTCTTCCCAATCAAAGTTTGTTTTAGGATTCTTCTTCAATATTAATCCTCCCTAAAATTAGTCTTTTTTAAGATTTATCTGTACAGAAGGATCTTCTAACACCCATCTTAATAAAGCAATCATCTTTTGAGCGGTTTCTCTTCTTATATATTCAGGTCCAAAGCTATCTAATAATTTAGAATGCTTGTAGTTACTTAGCTCTTGAATTAGCTGTCTTATTTCTTCTGGCTTTCTCATAATCTTTTCAACCTCCTATACAATATTTCTTTTGGTATTTCTCGGATAGTTTAGCATAGATTAATGTATTAAGCAAGTTATGTTAGAATTTGAATAGTAAAAAGAAAGGGGGAAAGATTTTATGGAATTAGTATGGTCCACAAGTAATATTTGGAATCTATCCTTAGAAGAGGCTTTATTATTAGGAAAAGATTTTTCAAAATATGTGGTATTAGATATGGGAAAACTTAAAGATTTTTTAAAAGAAAAGGGAATTGATGATTTGAAAAATTTACTTAATGAGTACGATTTGAAGCCACTTTTAATTATACATGATGAAAAGGTAGGAGGGAAGTTTGACGAGGAAAGGATCAAAGAGATTTTAGTTTTGTCTCATCATTTGAATATACCTTATTTCTTTATTAATTCAGATGTAAAACCTGAAAATCTCAGTTTTATTGTTGCCTTAGAAGTTTTTAAAAGGAATTTGGAAAGATTGAAGGAGATCGTTGATCTTCCATTAGTGATTAAGAATAACTTTCATGGAATTGTAAACACATTTGGAAAAGCATATAAATTGGCAAAAAGTTTAGATAATGTTTTCTTGTATTTTGATATATTTCATTATTATTTGTCTGGTGAGGAGCTTGAAGTTTTTAGAGATAAGGACCTCTCTTTAATTAAGTTTGTGGTCTTAAAAGATGCTGAGAATGTTCCAAGATATTATTTAAGAGAGTATCAACAGCTTTTTCCCGGGGATGGGGTTATCCCTATTATTCAGATTTTTAATTACTTAAGGGAAGGAGGTTTTGATGGATATGTGGTGCCAGAATTAAGAAGACCTGAATATGAGAAAATGTCAGCAAAAGATTTTGTGAATACTTTATTTGAAAAATCTAAAAATATATTGAGTAACATTTAATTTATATGTAAAAAATTTTCAACATATAATCTATTGACTAAATAACTTTTTCTGTATTATCATTAGGTGTAGTATTTAGCTATATTTTTATTTATGAAGAAAAATTTCTTCTAAGGGGTTAAAAATGGAAAATAATGTTTTGGAAAAAATAAAGGAGAAAAAACATTTATTTAGAGAGTCTGAGGAGAAAGTTGCTAATTATATATTGACCCGTTGGCAAGAAGTTTTACACCTTCCGATTACGGAGTTAGCTGAAAGAATTGGAGTTAGCGAGGCTACTATAGTAAGAATGTGTAAAAAAATGGGGTTTAGAGGTTTCCAGGAATTAAAAATAGCATTGGCTATGGATAAGGTTCAGCCTATAAAAACAGTACATCAGGCTGTTCAAGAAGGGGATGATTTGGAAACAATTTTAAAGAAGGTTTTTTCTGCAAATATGAGAGCCATGGAGGCTACTTTAAATGTATTATCTGTTAGTGAACTTGAAAGAGCTATTAATGCTCTTTGTAATGCAAGACAAATTCAAATCTATGGCGTTGGTGGCTCTGGCCCTGTCGCTCTTGATGCTCAACACAAATTTATGAAAACAGGTATTCCTACAGTAGCCTATGTAGATAGTCATATGATGGCTATGTCTGCCAGTATATTAGAACCTCAGGATGTGGCTATTGGAATATCAGCTTCTGGAAGTAGTAAAGATATAGTGGAAGCACTGGCATTAGCGAAAGAAAGAGGAGCAACAACTATAGGAATTACCCACTATGCAAAAACTCCTATGGATAAGGTTTTAGATATAAAACTATCTGTATCTTCTGAAGAAACTTTCTATAGAACTGAGAGTACTTCAGCCAGAATTGCTCAACTATCAATAATAGATACTCTTTACATTGGTGTTGCTCTAAAAAGATTAGATAAGACTCTGGAAAACTTGAGGCTTACTCGAGAGGCAATAGTTCCTAAGAGATTTTAGAAGAAAGGAGCGAGGAGTTTGGGATTTAAAGTACTTATTACTCCAAGAAGCTTTGAACATATAAAAGATAAGTTTTTGGAGTTGTTAAAAGATGCAGAGATAGAAGTTGTCATGAATCCCTATGGAAGGGTTATTAAAGAAGATGAAATGGTGGAGCTTGTTAAAGATATGGATGGAATTATTGTTGGTATAGATCCAATAACAAAAAGAGTAATTTATAATGCAAGCAAGTTAAAGGTTATTTCAAAATATGGAGTTGGTGTTGATAATATAGATTTAGAATCAGCAAAAGAGAGAAATATTGTTGTGACAAATACTCCTAATGCTAACAGTAATGCTGTGGCAGAGTTAACTGTAGGTTTAATTATCTCTGTATTAAGAAACATTCCCCTTTCTGATAGGAGAGTAAGGGAAAAGAAATGGGATAGATTTATAGGTTATGAATTATATGGAAAAACCCTTGGAGTGATAGGTACAGGAAGTATAGGGAAAAGGGTTATAAAGCTATTGAGAGGTTTTGATTTAAATATTCTTTGTTATGATAAGTTTCCAGATTATGAATGGGCGGAAAAAGAAAATCTTAAATATGTGAATTTCGATGAATTATTAAAGAGGTCAGATATTATAACTATTCACATTCCATTAACAGAGGAAACCAGACATTTAATCTCTGAGAGAGAGCTCTCATTAATGAAGAAAACAGCAGTAATAATAAATACATCAAGAGGTGGAATAATAAATGAAAGAGATCTTTATAAATTTCTAAAAGAAGGGAAAATATATGGAGCTGGATTGGATGTACTTGAAGATGAATCTCCTCAAAATTCAGCTCTTATTGAACTGGATAATGTAGTAATTACATCACATATTGGGGCTCACACACAAGAATCAATAGAGAATATGGCATTTATGGCAATTGATAACCTGATTTCAGTTTTGAAGGGTAAAGAGCCTAAATTTAGGGTTTGCTAAATTATGAGAATTGGGGGTGAGAATGGAAGTATAAAAGTGTTGGGATGATTAAAATTTTTAAAAATCTTTGTTTTTAAATTAAAAAAAGTTACGGGAAGGTAAGTAAAAAATGAAAAAGGTTTCTAATGTTGTTTGCTTTAGTTTTATTGATCTTAGTAGTACCACTTTTTGCTCAATCTCCTAAATATGTTTTAAAGTTTAATCATG
Organism: Dictyoglomaceae bacterium; assembly: GCA_028276205.1. GTDB lineage: Bacteria > Dictyoglomota > Dictyoglomia > Dictyoglomales > Dictyoglomaceae > Dictyoglomus. Next base: position 6,471 of record JAPYWU010000080.1, read on the forward strand.
TTCTTTCTCCTCTGGATCCATATCATGAAGGATTCTTAAAGTGGGCAAAGGCAGTAGAAGAGAGAACAAAGGGTGGTTTGAAGATAGAAGTATATCATAGTGCTCAACTTAGAGTAGAAGAGGATATATTAGAGCAGATTAGACAAGGAGCTAATGTAGGTCAAAATACTGATGCTGCAAGAATGGCTATGTATGTACCAGAGATTGGAGTTATGAATTGTCCATATTTTGTAGATTC
>JAPYWU010000081.1 GCA_028276205.1 Dictyoglomaceae bacterium
AGCAGTAGACTTATTCTTAGGTGCAAATGCTTTACCTGACGATGATCCAAGAAATAAATATTATCCCGGAGATTTCACATATGGTGGGGGACACGTTATAGAGGATTTAGTAGCAGGTAAAGAAATCAGAATAACTGCTCAAGCATACGGTACAGATTGTTACCCAAGGAGATTTCTGGATGCTTATATTACAATAAATGATCTTAATGAGGCTGTACTTTTTAATATAAGAAATGCATATCAAAATTATAATGTGGCTGTAAATTCTTCAAATAGAGTATTGTATACATACTTAGGTATGTTAAAACCTAAGTATGGTAATGCAAATTATTCCAGTGCAGGACAATTATCACCTCTTTTAAATGATCCTTATTATAAGACTATTGGAATTGGAACTCGTATATTTTTGGGTGGTGGTATAGGATATGTGGCTTGGCATGGAACTCAACATAATCCTTCTGTAGAGAGAACAGAAAGGGGTATACCAAAAGGTGGGGCAGGTACATTAGCAGTTATTGGTGATCTTAAGCAGATGAACGCAAAATGGCTTCGTGGTGTAAGTATGAAGGGATATGGGGTCTCTCTGGCTGTAGGTATAGGAGTACCTATCCCTATTTTGGACGAAGAGATGGCTTTTTATACATCTGTTAGTGATGAGGATATATTAGCACCAGTAGTAGATTATGCAACAGCTTATCCTAATAGGGAATCGGATGTTATTACCTATGTAAGTTATAAAGAGCTTAAGAGTGGTTATATTGAACTTTTTGGAAAGAAGGTACCTACAAGCCCATTGTCAAGTTATTCTAAAGCTAAAGAGATAGCTGAAACACTTAAATCATGGATAAAAGAAGGAAAATTCTTTTTAACTTCTCCTTCTGCTCCACTTCCTGGGGTAGAGTCAGGTATAAAATTTAAACCATTTAGTGGAAGAGAGATTTTAGAGGAGGTGGAGAAGAAGTGAGAACAGAGAGAATAGTATTACATTTCCCAAAGGAACTTGCTGATAAGCCGGTAGTGGTAAATTTGGTAAAGAAATTTAATTTAGATTTTAATATACTTAAGGCTACTATTACTCCTGACGAAGAAGGATTAATGGTTTTGGAACTTTCAGGGGAGGATGACAATTTTAAAAAAGGAATTGAATATTTGAAAGATTTAGGGGTTGAAATTCAGCCTCTTTCACAAGATGTGGTATGGTTAGAGGATAAATGTGTTCATTGTGGGTATTGCGTAAGTTATTGCCCAACAAAAGCCCTTTATAGAGAAGATTATTTAGTTAGGTTTGATTCTCAAAAATGTACAGCATGTGGAATTTGTGTAGAACTATGTCCGTATAATGCTATGGAGATAAAGATCTTTGTTTAGATATATTTGGATAGGGGGAGAGGATATATTTTTCTCTCCCCCTATTTAATGGATTTTATGACAAAGGAATATATAGAAAGAAAATATAGAAGGTTAATGAAAACAGATGATCTTGTAGGTTTTCCTGTAAAGATTCAGGAAAGTGATCTATTTGTTTTAGCGGAGAAAAATCTTGAGAAAGAAACATTAAAAATACTATCTTTCTATAGACAACAATTAGAGGATTATATATCAAGAGATCCTCTATTTAAAATATCTTTAACTCCATACACTGTGAAAGAGGATGCTCCTTTAATAGTTAAACAGATGGCATACTGGGCAGGAAAGGCTGGAGTTGGACCAATGGCTTCTGTAGCAGGAGCTATATCAGAGTTTGTTGGAAAAGAACTTTTAAATTATTCCTCTCAAATAATTATTGAAAATGGCGGAGATATTTTTATTTCTACAAAAAAGGAAAGAAGAGTATTAGTTTTTGCAGGAGATTCTCCCTGGAGTAATAAAATAGGAATACTTATTCCTAAAGATTCAGTGTTAGGTATTTGTACATCTTCTGGAACAGTAGGACCTTCACTTAGTTTTGGTAAGGCTGATGCTGTTGTTATAATATCAGATTCTGCTGTTTTTGCAGATGCTATGGCTACAGCAGTGGGGAACCTCATACAAAAGCCTGAAGATATAAATATAGGATTGGAATTTGCTAAAAAATTTCCAGAAATTCATCAGGTAATAATTATTATAGGAGAACATTTAGGAGTTTGGGGTAAATATGAATTGATAGATGTTTAATATCTAAGCTATTTCCACAATTACTTGTGTATTTTTTTCTGGTACATTTATATCCACAATTTTTCCTTTGAAATCTGGATTACTTATTAGTTCTTCCAATTCTTCTGGAGAAAAATCTATTTTTTCTCCGTATTTTTCTGCATATGTATTAGCAAATTTTAGTCCCCATTTTGCTAAGGATAGTGGAATGCTTATATTTACTATATTATTTCCATTTTCTATTACCTTTAACAGAAGTAACCTTTTGCCTCTATTCTGGCTTTCTTCTAATTTTTTTAAGAGTTCTTCCGCTTCTTCAGCTGTAATTCTGCCTTCCTGAACTAATCTCAAAATTTTATATCTTTCTTCTCTCATTTTTATCCTCCTTTTATAACTGTATCTTTTAGAATTGTAGATAATCTTTATTCCAAAGTATACAAAAATAAGAGGCCAAAATTTCCATAGATCCTTAAGGAAAGGTATTTGAAAATTTTGAGCAATAAGAGAAATACCAATAATTAGAAAAACTATTCCCCAAAAATATTTATTAAACATCTTTATCCTCCTCTAAAGCTTTTAAAGCCTCTTGGACTGTAATTTCTCCTTTTTCCAATTTATCAATAATCCATCTTATTTTGTCTTTTGGCTCTTCTTCAGATATGAGTCCTAAATTTTTTAAGATATTATCCAACTTACTTCTTACTGTAGGATAAGAAATTTTAAGAATTCTTTCCATTTCTCTTACGTTTCCCCTTGTTTTTAGGAAGAGTTCTAAGAATTCCATTTCTTCTTTACTGAGACTTGCTAATCTGCTAACCCAAAATTCTCCCTCAATAGTTATCTTACAATCAGGACATTCAAGTTTCCTGATAATCATTTCTTTACCACATATAGGACATTTTGGTAGATTATGAGGCATCCTTTCCTCCTTTAAAAATTTACATATAAATTTTATAATTTTTAACTATAAAAATCAATATTTTAAATAGAAATTTTTACTATGGTAAAAAGTTTACTCTGAGCGTAATGCTTGTATTGGATCCAAATTAGCAGCTCGCATAGCAGGTAAAACGCCAAATATTAGTCCTATAAAAAGAGAGAAAAAAAAGCCAAGTAGTATGGTAGTTATATTAAGGGAATATGGTATCTCAAAGTTTTTCAATATTTCTCCAGTGATTATGGATAAAAAAATTCCTAAAAATCCACCTATTATCCCTAAAAAGGATGATTCAGTAAGAAATTGAACTAATATATCTCTTCTTCTGGCTCCTATAGCTTTTCTTATACCAATTTCTTTATACCTTTCTGTAACAGAGACCAGCATTATATTCATTATTCCAATACCTCCAACAATGAGGGATATACTTGCTATTCCCGCTAAAGTTAAAGTTAATATATTTAATATTTCATTCATAGCAGATAAAAGATCTTCTTGTTTTGCAACAATAAAATTTAATTTCCCTCTGATTTGCTTCAATATAAATATAAGCTTTTGCTTATAAATATCAATGTTTTTTGAATCTTTTACTTGAGCAATAATAAGGTTAAGATTTTGGTCCCCTTTTAAGATAAAAGCAGTAGTAAGAGGTATTATGATTCTGGAATCTAAATCACCCAAATTTTGGCTATATCCCTTTTCTTTAAGAATCCCTATAATTCTAAAATTATAGCTTCCTATTTTAATTATTTTGTTCAGGGATTCTTGAGGTTGAGATGCAATATTTTTTGCAATCTTAGGTCCTATGATACATACTTTTTCCTTTGAGGATATTTCATACACTGAAAAGAATCTTCCATGGGTAATTCCATCTTTATTAATAATTAATCCTTCGTTATCAGTACCATAAATAGTAGCGTTAATGAGAAAAATTTTATATTTCACTTCTAAGTAAGAGGTCACCATAGATGAGAATATAATTTCATCTTTAAATACTCTTCTAAGGGATAGTAGGTCATTATATTTGAAGAGTTGTGGGATAACTCCTCTTTGATTTCTAAAATTCTGATTTCTGATGGAATTAAACGTTCCTTCTGTTTCTACTGAGGTAGGAAATATTAATAGGGTATTTCCTCCTAAATTTTCAATTATTTGAAGAGTTTGATCTTTGGCACCTTCTCCTATAGAAATAAGGAGAACTACTGAAAATACACCAATAATAATCCCTAAGATGGTTAAAAAAGATCTTAGTTTATTACTCTTAAGAGTGAAAAGAGCCATCTTTAGATTTTCATAAAACTTTGTGTTCATTTTAATTTTCTTTATAAATTCTTATTTTTGAGTTATCAGAGATCTTATCAAGAGGAGATAATATCACAAAATCTCCTTCTTTTAGTCCTTCTTTTATTTCCACATAATCAGTATTCATATCACCTATTACAACTTCTTTTCTTTTTGCTTTTCCATTTTTTACAGTGTATACATAGGTTTTGCCTTCTTTAAAAGAGATAGTGCTTAAAGGTATTACAATAACATTTTTCTTTACTCCTATATTTATGGTGGCAGAGATGCTCATACCTTCGACTACTTTGTTTCCAAGTTGAGGAAGATTAACGGAAACTTCGTAAGAGTAGGAACCATCCTTATTTAGAGAAGGGATCATACTTATGGATGTTATTTTTCCTCTCCAAGGATTTTCTTCTAAGGCATCCACATATATTTCTACATCTTGACCTTCTTTTATTTTTAAAATATTGTTTTCATCTACTTTTAATAAACCAACCAAAGAAGTAGGATCAATTATGGTGATTATAGAGTTATTATTTGAAATATTAAGATTGAATAGGGACAAAAGACTGGAAAGATTTCCTAAGAGATTTGCGGTTGGGGCTTGTTCTTGAGATTTTATAGTTTCTCCTGGAGTGATATTTATTTTGGCTATAATGCCAGATATCGGGGCTCTTACTATTCGTTCTTCATAAAGACTTTTTAAAGAATCATAATAATTTTCTAAGGTATTTAGTTGATCTTGAGAGAAATAAGGAGTATCACTTTGTTGAAAACCTATACCTTTTAATGCTGTACTTATTTTTAAAAGATCAATCATATTTTTTATTTGGTCCATCTGTTTTTTTAGTTCCTGAGCATCTATTATGGCCAGTATATCTCCTTTTTTAACTTTGTCTCCTGGTTTTACTCTAACTTCTTTTACCATTCCAGATATTTTAGGATATATGTCTATTTTTCTTGAAAAGGATAAGCTTCCGCTTACACTTATAGACAGAGGTAAATCTCTTCTTGAGACCTTTAATATCTCTACGTCAATAGGTCTATTAACTATTTGAAAGTATGCAAAAAGAGCTATTGCAATTCCTAATATTAATATGGTCAGATATACTTTTTTCATTTACCTGATACCTCGTTTAATTTATCAAGAAAAATTTTTAAGAACTCCAAATAACCTTTTGTCCATCCCGCACAATTTTCTAAATTACGAAGAATAATTTTATCATATTCTTCTTTTAATTGAGAAGGTTTACTAAATAATTCTTTTGGAGCTTTATAATTTTTATTATCGTTTATTCCAGGAAAATATTTAGATTGAATCTCCCATAATTTTCCTGCATCTTTTCTTGCTTCCCATGCTGCTTTAATTCCTGCCTCTTCTGGATTTTCTACCTTGTAAGGTTTGGCCTTTTTAAGAGTTTGAATATATATAGGATTATTATTTATTATTTGCCATTCTTGATAATCTTCTAAAGTATAATGATGATTTTCTCCTTGGGCAATGAGTTTATCAAGATTAAAGATATTACCAATGGCATTTCCAAGAGGCATAGGATAGGCATGAAAAGGCTGTGTAAGGTCCTGAAGATAGTGAAGGCTATAAGCAAAGAAACGGAAACCCCAATAATAATCATTCTTTTGAAAAGCTTCTTTGGCTAAGTTCCAAAAATGGATTATTCTTTTGGGAGCTTCTCCTAATTTAAGGGTTCCTCCAAAAAGTATATAATATTGATGCCTCCAACCTGAGCTTCCTCCTGTGAGTTTTTGCATGGAGTTGAGATTTATGTTATCATCCATTCCCATATCTGGTTCAGTTACGTATCTTGAAATTATTGTTACCGCATCTATTTTATCACCTATTTTTTCTCCACGATAGGGAATAATATATGATGGATTGTATGGGGATGTGTCGTGGTAGGTATAAGCTGTTACAGTTATATACTTGTAATTCTTTAGCCAATCTAAATCTTTCAATATGATTTCTGTCATCTCTCTATGGGCAGACCAAGAAAAAGCTGGGAGGAGGAAAAGGATAATTAAGGATATACTCAAAACTACTTTTTTCCACATATTAGATTATCCTCCTTTTATTTTAAATAACTCTTTTTCCTGAAATCTTATCGAATACATAAATTCTTTCTGGTAGAGAAAAGGATATCTTTTCTCCCACATGAAATCTCATATTTTCTTTTATTAATATTTTTATTATTTTCTTTTCTTCAGTTTCCACATTTAGGATTCTTGAAGTATCTGAAGGTGTTCCATCAATAAAAAAGATTTCCCCTTTAAATGTTCCTTCAGAAGTAATTTTTATATCCTTTGCA
>JAPYWU010000082.1 GCA_028276205.1 Dictyoglomaceae bacterium
ATATTTAGCATATTCTCATGAATTTCTTGAAATTGAGTCAATAAAAATAACAGTTACCGATGATGGTTACACAATGCCAGATGAAAAAGGAGATGAAATATTAGTAGCTATAAGATGGAAAGATCTAAATGCCTTTCTTGACCATTTGGTAGAGAGATTATTGGGAGAGGAATAAGAGGGAAGAAGAAAGAGCCCGTAGCATACGCTACGGGCTTTATCTTTATTTTAATCCTATTAATAAAGAATCACTATTGAATGGTGACATTTTAATTATTGTTTCACCTTCTGTTTTTTTAACTTCTGGAACAAAAAATTTTCTTTCCATAAGCTCTACTCCTTCCCATTCATAATCCTCATTCAATCTCAATATTACATTAGAATTATATGGATTATATATTACAATTTTATTTCTTCCCTTTGATATTCTTATCTCCTGGGTATCATTTATGAGCAAATCATTAGCTGGTTCTATATCATATAATTCGTACTTTTCAAAAATCCATTTTGCAAAACTCACGTCATAAACTCCCGGAAATACCAAGGCATCCCTCCAATAATAAGGGGGTAGATGTTCTGAAAGAGAATATTCTGCTATTCCTTTCTCCCAAGACCATATTCCATGAGCTCCATATGTTACTCCAGCTTTTGCCCCAGAAAGGAGACTTTGCCATACAGCCTTTCTTACATCATTCCTAGTAAATCTTCCATATATATTATAGTTTCCTATAGATCCTATCCCTTCATAGCAGGGTTCTCCATTAACAATAGGTCTTTTAACCTTTTTGTTATAAAACTTAAGGGCTGTTTCATATGCCCAATGCATTTTATCTTTAAAATGGCAAGATTGATACATATAAAAATCATAATAAGGAGAATTAATTATTTCCTCAGGGACGTCAGCATAACCACCACAAAGATGCAAGGTTGTTAAAGAATTGGGAGCATATTTTTTAGCCATCTCCAATGCCTTTAAATAGTATTCTGTTGCTCCCTCTCCCTCAAAATCTGTATCACCAGATATTATAAATATAGGATTATAATCCTTAAATTTGTTTATCACATAATATAAATATTCCTCTAAATTTTCCCTTGGTATAACATGAGATATACCTTTTTCCGCTAACATCTTAGATAACCAATTATCAGGCACATAATTTGCCCAAAGTATTACTAATGCAGGAATTAGATTCCTTTCTACCATCATTTCCACCATATTTCTTGCTCTTTCAAAATACTTTTCGTTTATCTTATTAAAATTCCATTTTCCATTAGGTAATACTTCAAAGGGATCCATGTAAATATCGGTAGCACTCCTATCCCATTGAGGAAGAACATCAATTTGGATAGTATTAAATCCTTGTAATCTTCTATAATTTAAATAATCTTTCCATTCCTCTATGGTAATATTTGTAAAGGTACTCCAACAAGTATCTGCAAAATAGAAAAATACTTTTCCATCCTTAATAAAGTAATCCTTTGTATCCGATATTCTTATATAACCCATATATACACCTCTCTATTTAGAATTAGAGAATAACCAATCTACTACCTCTTCACTCTCATAGGCAGGCACCCAAGATGCATGAGGATGATATCCTATAGATTCAAGATAATCCTTAGGAAATTCTGTATATCTAACCTTTCCTCCTATATCAACCAATTTTCTTACTATATCACGAGATAAGGAAACAGGTACCATTGGATCATCTTCTGCATGAAATACCCATATTGGAATATCCTTTATCCTATCCACTCTATTTAAATCTCCTCCACCACATATAGGGATAGCGGATGCAAAAAGCTCAGGATGTTCCATAAGAATAGCAAAAGTGCCATATCCTCCCATGGAAAGACCAGTAATATACACTCTATTTTTATCAATATTATATTTAGATATCAAATCCTTAATAAGATTTGCCACAGACAAAAGCTCTTTATTTGCCTTAAAGGGATTTCCACTTGTAATAAGCCCTGTCCAACTACTATAAGGTGGGCATTGAGGTGCAAGTACAAAACAAGGATGCTCTGCTTGATGTCCTGGCTCTGCCCAAACTATAGCACCTCTATTACCTGCAAGGGGTAAGTAATTATCATTTCCTCTTTCTCCTGCACCATGAAGAAAGACTACAAGAGGATATCGCTTTGAAGGATCAGTATTCTTAGGGATAAATAAACGGTAAGGTAGATCTACATTTAATTCCTTATCATGATATAATTCCGCTATAAAATCATCAATAATTAAATGTTTCTCATCAGTATTTTTCAAAGAAAAGGCTGGAATCTTCTTACCATCAATAGAGTAGATATCATTCTTTTGAGTTACTAAATACTCTAATTTATACCTCCCAGTTAAAAATCTACTGTTATCAAAATATGTAGTAATAGCATTCATATCCTTTGGATCTAATTCTATAATCACATATCTTCCTCTATTGGCAAAAAAATTCATTACTAATCTTCCATCTGAATTTGCATATACCCTTTTTACAGTCCTTTTGCCAACATTGCCAATCTTTGACTCTACTTCAAAGATATTTGGATTTAAAGTATTACCATCTACCTCATAAGCATATTCCAAAACTACAGCAAATACCTTCTCTCCCTCTGGAAATACTCTGGTAACTAAAGTAATACTTTTAACCTCATCCATGGAAAAACTCACCTCCATTAATAATAGAATTAGAAGTAAGAAAATAAAAATTTTTGCCCTCATCCCTTACACCCCCTATATAATATTATTTATGTTATTTTATCATGATTTTTTAAAAAACATTATTAAAAAGTTTTCTAAATAAGATTTTTCTTTTCAAATTAATTATATAAGCTAACTAATTTAAGAATAACTATAATTTATAAGAATAAATTAGTCATTGATATTTACTTTTTTCTCATATATAATATAACCGTACCATAGATTTTAATAAAAATTTTATTTAAAAGGGGGAGGTGCAACCCTTGAAAAAGGTACTTTTAATCTTAGCCATCCTCTTAGTACTTTTCTCCCTAACTGGGACCACAGCCCAAGTATTACCCCAAGGCATACCTCGAGATAAAACCTTAATTCTACCATTTCTTTTTGCTCCTTTACCTGTACCAGGTAACTGGAATCTTTGGGCAGGATGGAGAGCCCAAAACTGTGGTCTTCACCAATTTGTAACAGAGCCTTTATGGACATTAAACCCAGATGTAGTAAAGGGTGGAATAATAAACGCTTTAGCTTCTGAAGGTCCAATTTATAATAAAGATTTTACAAGACTTGTTATTAAGTTAAGAAAAGGTATCTATTGGAGCGATGGGGTAGAATTTACAGCGGATGATGTAGTGTTTACAATTCAAACAGTAAAAGATACAGAAGGACTCGATTATCATGGTGCAATGCAAGATGTGAAAAAAGTTTATGCTCCTGACAAATACACTGTGGTTATTGATCTTAATAAACCAAATGCCAGATTCCATACCTTCTTCTTAGAAAGATGGGGCGCTCTCAGACCAATGCCTAAGCATATATTTAGCAAAGTAAAAGACATACTTACTTATGATTTTAACCCACCAGTAAGCTTAGGACCTTATGTGTATGTAAGCCATGATCCAGCTGGTTACTGGGTACTTTGGAAAAAGAGAACAGATTGGCAAAGAACAGTAACAGGACAGCTATTTGGAGAACCTAAACCCGAATACGTATTATTCATCAATTATGGACCTCCTGAGAAGCAGAACATGGCTATGTTAAGGCACGAGTTAGATGCTATACAAGGAACCGCAGAGCAGATGTTAACAATGCTAAAGATGAGTAACACTACAAGAAGTTATCGTGATACATGGCCATATATTGATCCAAGAGATATCTCTACAAGAGGACCTGCTTTTAACCATTTAGTATTCCCATACAATAATAAAGATGTAAGATGGGCTCTTGCTCTATCAATAGATATTGTAGAATTAGCTATTTCCACCTATAACGGAATGGTGGCTATGACCCCTGGACTTCCTCTTGTAGTTGGTAAAAACTTCTATGACTGGTACTTCAAACCATTAGAACCATGGTTAAAGAATCTTACCCTTGATATTGGTGGAGGAGAAAAATTCAAACCTTGGGATCCAGATGCACCTTGGAGACTTCTTGATTGGGCAAAGAAAAACTACAAGGTAGATATTGATCCTAAAAATAAGGAAGAAGTACAACTAACATTAGGATACGGTTGGTGGAAATATGCTCCTGATGTAGCAGAGAAATTATTAGTAAAGAATGGATTTAAGAAAATTGGAGGAAAATGGTATCTACCTGACGGAAAACCATGGAAGATAACCATATTAAGAGGTCCTGATCCTACTGATATGGCAAACATTGTGATTCTTGGAGTTGCAGAACAATGGAAGAAATTTGGAATTGATGTTGTATTTAATGTATCTGCAGCAGCTGCCACCCTTGCTTTAAATGGACAATTTGAAGTATTAAATACAGGACATGGTGGATTTGCTGGTGAACCTTGGGGATTACATCCTGACCTTTACTTATGTTTCAACGCCATGAATAGTAAATTTGTAAGACCTATTGGAGAACCTACCCTAGGATGGGCATGCAGATGGAGCGATCCAAGAATGGATAAGATAATCTCTGAACTTGAAAAAACTCGTTGGAGTGATCTTACAACTATTAAAAAGCTTGGTCTTGAAGGGCTAAAAATTCAAATAGAAGAAATGGTTGCTATTCCTTGTTTCAACTGTCCTATTGCTATAGTCTTTGACGAATATTATTGGACCAATTGGCCAAGTCCTAAGAATGATTATGCACGTTCTGACAACTTTACAACTTGGCCTCAATTAAAATATATTCTCCATCAAATTAAACCAACTGGAAGAAAGTAAACATTGATTTAAGGCCGAGCAAGGTTAATTCCTTGCTCGGCTCTCAATAAAAGGAGGAATAAAGGAGAAATGTCTTTTATAAAAAGATATTTAATACCAAGATTAATCCAATATGTAATAGTAACCTTTCTTGGTTTAACTGCCATATTTATTTTCCCTCGTCTTCTTCCCGTTGATCCAGTTAAGCAACAACTTACCCAATATCAAACCTTTGGGGTATATGTTTCTCCTGAACAGCAAGAGGAGATAATCAAAACCCTTAAACAATTATATGGTCTTGAAGGAACCCTTTGGGACCAATATATAATGTTTTGGAAAAGATTTTTTAGTGGAAACTTTGGTCCTTCTCTTTCTCGTTTTCCAACACCTGTAAATCAGCTCATTGCCATGGCTCTTCCATGGACCTTAGGACTTCTTTCTGTAACAACCTTTTTGAGTTGGATAATAGCGATTATTGCAGGAGGTATTGTAGGATATTTTAGAAAAAAATGGATGGAAGCCATTGATATATTAATTATGATCATAAGACCTATACCTTATTATATAACTGCTCTTATATTTCTTATTTTATTTTCCTATATATTCCCCATTTTTCCCTTAGGGGGAGGTATAGGGGTAGGAAGAACTTTGTCTTTTAATTTACAAACTATTTTAAACATAATAAAACATGCCACTCTACCAGCCTTAACTCTTCTTGTAGTGGGAATAGCTTGGCAATTTCAAAGCATGAAATTAATTGTCCAAAGTATACAGACTGAAGATCACGTAATATATGCAAAAACCGCAGGAGTAGATGAGAAAAATATAGTTTTTAGCCATATCATAAAGAATGCCATGTTACCTATGATAACCCAATTAGGGCTACAATTTGGAGGAATATTTAGTGGAGCATTAATTACAGAGATGGTCTTTACCTATCCAGGAATTGGGCAGATTTTATATGATGCCATAATGAGAGCAGATTATAACTTAATTATGGGAATCATGTGCATATCTGTGGTAGCAGTTACCACATCAGTTTTATTTTTAGATCTTATTTATCCCTTCTTTGATCCAAGAGTACGTTATAGATAATAAACTTAATTCTCATTGGAGGATGAAAAAAGTGAATACTGTTAAAAGTTTAATTTATGATCTATTTAAAGACTATAGATTTGTTATCGCCTTCCTTATTATTTGTATATTTATTCTTTTAGTTATCCTTTCCTTTTTCTCACCTTATAATCCACAAAGAATGTATCAAGTACCTTCAGGCCTTCCACCATCTTTTAAGTATCCCTTAGGTACTAATTGGTTGGGACAAGATGTATTTTGGCAACTTACCTTTGCTATAAAAAATTCTCTCATAATTGCATTAGTTACTGCCTTTTTCTCAAGAATAATTGCAGTAATTGTAGGAATTTTAGCAGGATACAAAGGTGGGACAACCGACAGAGTTATAACTACCATAGGAGACACAACCATGGTACTTCCTTTCTTAATAATTCTTATTGCCATATCTATGATTCTTAAAGACTGGACAAATAACTTCTTTAATTTAGGAATACTATTAGCTTTCTTTTCATGGGCTTGGGATGCAAGGGTAATTAGATCTCAAGTTTTAAGCTTAAGAGAAAGAGAATTTATAAAAGTAGCGGTACTTTCAGGTATGCCCACTAT
>JAPYWU010000003.1 GCA_028276205.1 Dictyoglomaceae bacterium
TATTCTTTTACTCCAAATTTTTTAAATTTTACCTTGAATCCACCTTCCAAGAGAGCTTCTGCAATGATACTTCCAATTCCAGTATTTACATTATGATCTTCATAGGTGATTACAAAGCCTGTTTTAACTGCTTCTTCTAAGGCTTTCCAATCTTTCTCCTTCGGAGATGTGAAATTAAATACTTTAACTTTGATTCCTTTCTCCTTCAATTTTTCCCATACTTGTACTGCTCTAAATACCATAGGTCCACAAGCTATGATCGCCGCTTTGTCTCCATCTCTTACTTTTTCCATCTTTCCATATATGAATTCATAATTTCCACCATACAAAGGATTTCCTTCCTCATCCGTAATTATAGGTGTTACAGATCTTCCCATAGCTACTAAGAAGTTTCCAAATTCTTTTGCTACGTATCTTATTACTCTGTCTGTTTGATTGCCATCCGCTGGAATTATAATTTTAAATCCAAAGAGATTTCTAAATGTACCAATATAATCTATACATTGATGGGTTTTTCCATCTTCTCCCACATCAAGTCCACAATGAGTTACTACTACTTTTAAATTTGTGTAATTAATATCGTTTAAGCGATGTTGATTATAAGTTTCATCAACTCCAAAGACTCCAAAGTCTGCAAAGAAGGTTATAACTCCCTGAGAGGAAAGAGCTCCTGATAGAGTGGCAGAATTATGTTCTTGTATACCTGCCTCAAAGAAGTTTTCTGGAGCAATTTTCCCAAATTCATGGGTTCTTACCGATTCCATAAGATCGCAATCAACCACTGCAATAGGGGTCTTTCCTTCTTTACCTACGTTTAGTTTGGCAAGATCTGCTAATGCTTTTCCAAAAGCTCCTCTATTATCAATCTTTGCATCTTTATCATAAGTGATAGGTGTACCAGTATCAATATTCACAGGATATGGCTCTACTATATGTTTATCTTTTGGCTTAAAGTTCTCCCTCATAGCCTTATATTTTTCAAGATCATCTTCAATTCCAAGTTCTTCAATGGCTTTTTTGTATTCATCAGGCTTCAAAGCTCTTCCATGAAATTCAAATTTATTCTCCATAAAGGATACACCTTTACCCATAACTGTATGAGCTAATATGGCGGTTGGTTTTTCATCATATACAGCTTGTCTTATAGCTTTGTATAAAGCTTGTAGATCATGTCCATCTACCTCTATTACTTCCCATCCATCAGAAAGATAGTTTTCTTTTATATTTTGAGGCATGATTTCAGATAATGGTCCCGAAAGCTGTAGTTTGTTATAGTCAATTAAGACTGTTAAATTTGATAGATTATATTTTTTAGCAAATCTTCTTGCCTCTGATATTTGTCCCTTTTGTTGTTCTCCATCTCCCATTACTACAAATACATGGAAATCTTTTTTTAGAAGTTTTGCAGAAAGTGCCATTCCACAACCAGCAGAAAGTCCTTGCCCTAAATTACCTGTACTCCATTCTACTCCTGGTACATATCTTTCCACATGTCCTTCAAATATACTTCCTGCAAGCCTAAAATAGGCAATAGCTTCCTCTATATTGAAGAAACCAAGATTACCTAAGGCTGAGTATACTCCTGGAGAAGTATGTCCGTGACTGATAATAATTCTATCTCTGTCAGGATTCTTTGGGTTTTGAGGATCTACATTTGCAAAATAATAAAGGGTTAAATACATTTCAATGGATGACATGGAACCTCCAGGATGCCCAGATCCTGCCAATGTGGTCATTTTTAATATGTCGCCTCTACATTTGTGGGCTAATTGTTTTAAGTATTGTAGATCTTTTTCATCCATTTGAGGTTCAGTAAAACGATTTCTTCTCATTAAAATTAGCACCTCCTTTTTTATATTAATCTAAAGAATTATATCATATTATTTTATAAACTAAAGGTAAGATCCTTTCTCTTAAAGGATTTTTTGATCTGATTCTTAGTACTGGTGGGATTTGTCTTCTCTTATATTCACTTTTTTCAACTTTTTCTATAACACTTCTCACTATATCCTTGGGGAATCCTAAATTTATGATTTCTTCTTCTGATTTATTTTCGTCCACATATGCGGTAAGAATAGGATCTAATATGGAGTAGGGTGGAAGAGAATCTTCATCTTTTTGATTTGGACGTAATTCTGCAGAGGGTGCTTTCATAATAATATTTTTGGGTATTATTTCACTTTCTTTATTTATATATTCTGCCAATTTATATACTGTAGTTTTATATATATCACCGATAACCTCCAAACTTCCAGCTGTATCACCATAAAGGGTGCAATAACCTGTAAGAGCTTCAGATCTATTTCCTGTTGCAAGAACAATATAATTTTCTCTATTTGATATGAACATCAGTAGATTTCCTCTTATACGAGATTGTAAATTTTCTTCTGCTATATCCATAATAGGAGATGGAGAGGGATTTAATTCTTTTAAGTAGGAATAAAATATGTCTTTTATAGATACAATCCTAAAATTTATATTTAAATTTTTTGAAAGTTCCTTAGCATCTTCAATACTTTCTTTTGATGTATATATGGAAGGCATACTTACTCCCAATACTTTTTCTTCCCTTAGAGCTTCCTTAGCAATACAAGCTACAACTGCAGAATCTATTCCTCCCGAAAGACCTATAACAGCTTTTTCAAAGCCAGATTTTCTAAAGTAATCTCTTACCCCTAAAACTAAACCGTTGTATATAAAAGAGATGTCTTCCTCTTTATAAGAATTTAACGATAGATTTTCCAAATTTATGGTTGTTATATCCTCCTCAAAAATCTTACTTTCAAAAATCAAGTCTCCTTTTTCTGAAATTATAAAACTACCACCTTCAAAGATTAATTCTCCGTTTCCCCCAACTTGATTTACATATATAATCTTTTTGTTGAAGTTCTTAGCTATATTTTTGACTTTTTCAATTTTTTCCTTTCTTTTTCCCAGATAATAAAAAGAAGAGGAAAGCATAATAATTAGGTCAACCTGATAGAGATATTCTTTTAAGGATACGATATTATCACACTGTAAAAGGTCATCTCCTATAAATATACCTATTTTATGATTATTAAATTCTATAAATTCTGGATTACCACATTGGAAATAAAGATTTTGTAATAAAGGATCCTTAGCAAAAAGGAATTTATCTACTCTACTTAAAGTATTTTTATAAAATAAATAGGCACTATTATAAATTCCATGAGAAGTATAATAAGGAGATCCTATTAAAATACCTATTGGATAATTTTTTCTTAGGATTTTTTCTATACTATTTTCTATTTTTTCCTTTATGTTTTTCCTATTTAATAGATCAAAAGGTGGAAAACCCAATATGGACATTTCTGGAAATACAATTAAATCGGAATTGTCTTTAATTCCCTTCTCTATAGCTAATTCTATTTTGTCAAAATTTTTCTCAACATCTCCTATGGTAGGGTTAATTTGAGCTATTGTTATTTTCATTTTTACCCTCCCTTTCTAAGGTTAATAGATAATAGATTCTTTCTGAAGGCGTTGGATGTGAGTAATACCAGGTCCTATATAATGGATCGGGATAAAGATTTGAAAGATTTTCTTTCGCTAATCTTTTTAAAGTATTTATTAGTGGATAGGGAGTTCCAATAAGTTCTGCAGAGAATCTATCAGCGGAGTATTCCATTTTTCTTGATAATAAATTTACTAAGGGGGTTAAAAAGTAAAAGAGAGAGGAAACAAAGATAAAGGCATAGGTGAGGAGAGTAAATTCCTTTTGTACCCCAAAGTATTTACTTATAGGTGCAAATTTAAAGATAATGAAAGTTATATAGATATAGAAAACATAAAATATTATTGAAGTTAGCATTGAAATAGTAATATGCCTCTTTTTATAATGTCCTAATTCATGGGCAAAAATAGCAAGGATTTCCTCTTGAGGATATGAGAGTAGTGTATCATAAAGTACTACTCTTTTGGATTTACCAAAACCTGTAAAGTAAGCATTTTGCTTTCTCGTTCTTTTTGATGCATCCATTACAAAGACTTGTTTTATATTGAAGCCTACCCTTTTTGCAAGGTCTACAATCTTTTTTCTCAAATCCTCATCTTCCAAGGGAGTAAATTTATTGAAAATTGGTGCAATTAATATAGGGTAGATATATACCATAATGATTTCAAATACTATTATTACTAAGGCAAATTTCCACCAGAAATTTGGATCCGATTTGATGATATAAAGAAGTATAGAAAGAATTGGTGTACCTAAGATTATGGAGAGGATAATTGATTTTATAAGATCAAGAATAAATATTTTAGGAGTCATGGTGTTAAAGCCATATTTATTTTCTATTACAAAATTGTAATATAAATCAAAGGGTATAGAAATAATCAAGTTTATAAGACCAAATATTCCAAAGAATAAAAGACCTTGTAGAATAAAGGATGATGTTATAGATAAGACAAATTTTTCAATATATGGATAGAGGATAAAAATAAATAAAAGAGTAAAAATGAAATCAAAAGCTTTAGACCATAGATTAAATATAACCCTATCTTTTAAATAACTTTGGGATTTTTTAAAGTCTTCATCAGTAATGATATCCTTAAATATATCAGGGACTTCTTTATGAGAAAGAGCGTATTTCAGATTTCTTATATCTAAATAAAAATCAATTATTTCTTTTATAACTAAAACTAAAAGAAAGAGTCCTAAAAACATACTTTTATTCCACCTCCAATAAAAAAATCTTTTAAAATTATATAATAAAAGACAAAAATATGTTAGTAAGGAGAATTTTCCTATGAAAAAGAAGAAGGTAATCACTATTAAGGATATAGCAAAGGAGGCTAATGTAAGTCCTACTACTGTATCCAATGTAATTCATGGAAATTATCAACATGTATCTATGGAAACAGTAAAGAAGATTCAAAGGCTTATTGAGGAGAAAGGTTATATACCTAATATGCTTGCTAGGTCTTTAGTAAAAAGAAATTCTAAGATTGTAGGGGTAATAAATTGTCTTATACCAACAGAAAGGGGAAGCTTTATTCAAGATCCTTTTCATACCGCATTTTTGGGTGGGGTTGAGAAAGAATTAAGTAGAAGAGGTTATTTTATAATGTTAAGAACGGTTAATAAGAAGGATGAGCTTATTACCCTTTTAAGAACTTGGAATTTGGAAGGAGTTATTATGACAGGGGTTTTTGAAGACGAATTTTATTCTGCTTTAAAGACTGCAGAGATTCCAGTAGTACTTATTGATAGTTATGTGGATGATGAGTCCTTTATAAAGGTTGGATTAGAAGATTTTAAAGGTGGATATCTTGCTACTAAGTATTTGATTGATAGGGGACATGAAAATATTGTTTTTGTGTCTCCTAAGATAAAACCAAAAGGAGTTTTAGAGGAAAGATTTAAGGGTTATAAAAAAGCTTTAGAGGAACACAATATTCCATTTAGAAGAGAAAATGTGTATGAACATGGGACACGTATTGATGAGTGTATTTCTTTAGGAAGAGAACTTTCTAAAAGGAAGGATATTACTGCTATATTTGCTACCGCAGATATAATGGCAGCAGGTATTATGAGTGGACTTATAGAAAAGGGTGTAAGAATTCCAGATGATATATCAATAGTGGGATTTGATGATCTGGAAATAAGTTTACTTACTACTCCAAGACTTACTACTGTTCATCAGGATGTTGAGATGAAGGGTATTATTTTTGCAAGAATGTTGATTGACTATATTGAAGGAATACCATTAGAGAATAAGAAGGTTATACTTCCAGTTAGGATGGTAGAGAGAGAAAGTGTTAGAGTTTTGAAGAAAAGATGAAAAATTTTTTGATATGATGTGGATATTGCAGTTATTTTATATTAATATTGAGAATGTTCTAAAAATTCCTATATAAGAAAAGAAAAGACTAATCGCTTCCTCTTCTTTTCACATTCACAAATACACTCTCTATTCTATTTCTTTCTTTATACACTCTTCTATCCTCTGTATATCTTTTTATACTTTGTCTCCTATAAAATATTCACCATTAATCTCTATACCTCCCTCTATAATCTCTTTTGCTATCTTTACTTTACTCTCATAGGCTTTTCCTGCCTTAACCCCTCATCCCTATGTTCTTCTTTATGTCCTTCCTTATGAATCTGTAATTAAGATTTGAGATATGAGATTCTTTCTTTATTCTTTCCTTTTGATTACATGAAAAGAAGAGCTGTAAAGATAATATTAAGTTTCCAAATTTATTGAACATTATCCTCCGTTCTTGACAAAAATATTTAAATGGTATATATATTAAAATTGGATATATGATATATGGAGGGATGGACTATGAAAAGATGCAATGTAAGATCTACAGGTCTTTCTCCTACCTTCTGGTTAAGGGCATGGATAATAATTTCTTTATCAGATAGAGAACTCCACGGATACGAACTCATCTCAAGTCTTAGTGAAGCTTTTCCAGGTATTATTACACCAGGTATAGGTGGAATGGGAAGAGGTTATAGGATTTTAAGGGAGTTGGAAGAAGAAGGTATTATTATTGGTAGATGGAGTATGGAAGGAACAGGTCCTGCTAAGAAGGTATATCGTCTAACGGATGAAGGAGAGAAGCTTAGGGAAGAGATTATCAAGCATGTGGAAGGTATGAAGGATTATATAGATAAGTTTTTAGAGCTTGCCTCAAAGCTTTAATTAAAATTCTTCTAAGATAGCTATAAACGGTAAATTTCTATATTTTTCTTTATAATCAAGCCCATATCCTATAACATAGTAATTTGGTATTTCAAAACCTTTATAATCTACTTCTATATCTATTATTCTTCTTCCTGGGCAATCAAGAAGAGTACATACTTTTATAGATCTTGGATTTCTTGTCTGGAGATTTCTTATTAAATAAGATAAGGTTAATCCGGTGTCTACAATATCCTCTATTATTAATACGTCCTTTCCTAAGATATTTATGTCTAAGTCTTTTGTTATTCTAACGATTCCTTGATTGTTCTTGGATGAACCATAACTTAATATGGAGATAAAGTCTAAAATAAAGGGAATTTTAATATTTCTTGTAAGATCAACGGTAAAATATACTGCTCCTTTTAAGACGCAAGCAAGTATAAGATCTTTGTCTTTATAATCTAAGCTTATTTCTTCTCCTAATTCTTTTATCCTTTTCTCAATATCTTCTTTTGTAAAAAGTATTTTTCCTATTTTTTCCATATTCCTATTTTATCTCTTTAATTCCATATTTTGATAAAAGTTTTTCATATTCTTTTCCATAAAATAACTTTATTTTTATATCTGGATATAGATTTTTTAATTTTTTTATCTTTTTTAGTTTTTCTCCCATAACCCTTGGTCTTTGTAATGTAAGTTCAATATATAGATCAAAATCAGGTAAATAAAAATCTGGGGTAAAGGATTCTACTACATTCCCATCATTGTCCCATTCCAATGGAAATGTTCTTGGTTCGTATTCCCATCTTATTTGATAAAAGGTTAGTATTTTGGCAAATTCCTCTTCGGTTTTATTAGCAAATTTGGGCTTTTGGGGAAGGGATAGCTGTTCTGGAGTATATATTTTTGACTCTTGCCTTTCTATTACCTTTTCAATGATAGCTTCTATCTCCTCTGCAGTAAAAAAGGATCTATCAATAATTAAATGATATAGAGATGGGTCTTTCCAACTGTTTAAAAATAATGTATTATAGAAAATCTCTCTTGAGAAGTCTTTTTCTCTTATTAGTTCCAAGGCTTTTTCTTCAGAAAGAAGAAATTTATTGGTTAAGAATTTTATTCTATAGCTTAAAGGTGCAATTACATTAATATGGAAGGAATAATTTTCGTCTTTAAATAGAAATTGTCCCCCTCTTCCTAATAAAAAAATAATAGAATCTTTTTCTATATACTTTTTAACTATTCTTCTTACATGCTCTTTATAAGTTTCTATAAAATTGGGATCTCTAACTCCCTTTTCCAGTTCTTTCTCTTTATTCTCCAGTTCTTGAACATCATATCCTTCAAGAGCTAATTCTTCATGAATTCTTTTACGATCTAAAATTTCTCCATAAACTTTCTTTGATATTTTATTTATAATCTCATCTATATCTGTACCAAAATCCCTTGATATGGTTATGAGTCTTATTTTTACCATTTCTACATTACTTCTTGGAAAAGATAGTATATATCTTCCTCCCTAACAGGTCTAAGATTGTTTTCTACATTAAATTTTGCTTCTAATGTCCTCTTTATAAGAAGGTCTAAATCAAGAGGTTGAGAAGTAACTTGAGAGATCTTGGTTGGCAAATTGAGGGTTTTTAGAAAGTCTTCCATTTTTTCAGCAGGATCTCCATTGAAAAGATTCTTTAGAAACTTTAATTTTTCATCAGGAATAAAAGGAGCATTAAATCTTAAATAAGCAGGAAGCAAAATTCCATTTGCTATTCCATGGGGTATATTATATATTCCTCCAAGAGGTCTTGACATAGCATGTACTAAAGTGGTTTTAGTGTTGTTTATAGCTATACCAGCCCAAAAGGCAGCATAAGCCATTCTTTCCTTAGCATATGTGGAATTTTCAAGAACTGATTTTGGTAAAAAGTTATATATATCTACTAGAGCAGATCTTGAATAGCATTCAACCATGCATGTGGAGTTTCTGGAAAGATAAGATTCAAGAGCATGGGAGAAGGCATCTATTCCAGTAGAGGCAGTTACAAGAGGAGACATGGTAAATGTAAGTTCAGGATCTATTATGGAAAGAGTAGGAATTAAAGCTTTTCCCATAAGAATAAATTTATCCTTTTTCTCTTTATCGGTAATTACTGCAAATCTTGTAGCTTCACTACCTGTTCCAGCTGTGGTAGGTACCGCTATAATAGGAAGTGCTTCTTCTATTTCTTTGCCTTTATATTCTAAAATATTGGCTTTTGTTTTTATTCTAAAGGCAATGATTTTAGCCATGTCCATCACACTACCACCGCCAATTCCAATGATTCCATCAAAATTGTTACCTACAATTTTATCGCAAAGTTGTTGTGCAATTTCCAGAGATGGTTCCGGGGGGATTCCTGTAATAAGGATTACATCTAATTTATGCCTTTTAATATCTTCTAAAATCTTATCTAAGGCTCCACTTTTTTTGAGAGATTGCTCTCCAGTAAGAAGTAGAAATTTTTCTCCAATATTTTTTAGCTCTGTACCAAGAGAATCTATCGAACCATTTCCATAGATTATTTTTTGAGGTAAATCTAAAGAATGTATCACCTTTCCCTCCTCTTTTAATTTGCAACCTTTATTTATTATAATATACTCTAATAAAATGTAAAGGAGATGAATAAAATGAAGAAGATAAAAGAAAAGTTTGGTGAAATTATATTATTGCTTAGTTTAATTTTAACTTTTGCAACCTTTTTCTATGCCTTTATATTCTTTTTGAATTATAAGGTGTAAAAAATGGAAGAAGAGATTTATTTAAATCCACCTACTGAAAAAGAGGTTATAAATAGAGCTCTTTGTCTTTCTGTTTTGTTTCTTAGATCACAGGCAGAAGCAATTTATCTTTCTTCACCTGATAAGGAAATTTTCGATATTGAAAGTAATTTTTTCCAGGAAGTAGAAAAATGGATTGAAGAGGAAAATTTAAAAAATTCTTTTACAGAACAGGAAAAAATACTTCTTGAAAAAGAATTAGGAAAATGGGATGAAAATGAAACTTTACTTTCCTTTACCTATCTGGAATCCTTAGGAGTACTTTTCTGGGCTTTATTCCTTATTGATAAACTTCCTCCTTATGATGTAGGTTTTAAATTAAATGATGTGATAAATGGGATTCCAGTGTTAAAGAGTAGAGAGGAATTTTTAGGAAAAGTTAAATTAAGACCATTTAAAGAGTTAATAAAGGAAAGAGATATAGCGGAGATATGGTATTTTAGATGGAAGCTTGGGAGAATGGAAAAGGAAAATTATAAATTAGAAGAAGGAAAATCATATAAAGACGCCTTAAAGCTATTGGTAGAAAAAGCTCTTTCTTCAGGTGCTATCTCTTATACTATAGAAGATGATTTTCCAGTACAAGGGAAACCCTTTTCTCGTATTTCTGGAGAAGATTACCTATTCCTCTCTGGAATTATTCTTGAGAGGTTTTTAACTCTTAATTGGCTATGTGGTAGCTATAAAAGTTGGGACGAAAGAAAGGAATATTAACCTATCACCTCTATTTTTACTGGTGAAAATAATCCATAAGAATGGAATACATATGCCTTTGTATATTCTTCACCCTCTGGTCTAAAAGAGTGGGCACTTACAAAGTGTATTTTCTTTGCTCTGTGATGAAGAGGACCAAGCATATTCCTTAAGCTACCCACAAATTCTAATTCTAATAAATTATCACCGTTATGTAAGTAATCACTGATATCTAATTTATAAAATTTCCATGGGATAAATCCTACTGTTTCTCCATTTATATTTACTTTAATAACTTCCGCAAAGAAATCCTCTATAGTTAATAGGTATTTTTCATTAGGATCTTTATGGAATGGGAATATCTGTTTGTATATAAGGCTTCCTGCATAATGGGGGTATCCTTGAAAAACCCAATCTCCTAATGTAATTCTATTATTTTCTTTAATTATTTCTCTATCTATATTTACAGCAAAATCTCCTATAATATAGAAATCTTCAAGCTCTGTTGAATTTTTATAGTTCAAAAGTATCTCTATAATATTTTCTCCTATCTTAAATTCCTTTAATGGAATCTTTCTTAAAGATTTATCTATAAACCATCCATCATCTTTTATAGGTATCTCTTGGTTATTTAATTTTAAGCTGATCATTTCATTTATATTTTCAGTTAAAAGATATAATTCTTTTTCTGGCATGTCCTTTATATTAAATCTCATTTTTAATTCAATCTTAGTATTATCCTTAGGGTGAGGTATATTAACCCATTTCCATCTTTGAATTCCACTATTTAGATCAATGTTTACCATTCCAAGAGCATCTCTAATTTTTCTCTGAATAATCCAGATGGGTATCTCATCAGACCATTCACCATCCAATTTATATTGAGCAGTGTCTATAGTGAGTACATTAGGGTCTAATCTTTTAACCTCAAAAGTAGGTTCTAAAAAGATACTCCTTTTTAATTTCTTTGGCCTTTCTATCTTCTTAAATTCCCCTTTGTATAATATGTATAATTTGGATTCTGATGGAGCAAAAGTTGTACGAATATGTTGATAGCCTTCAGTTTCTATTGAAAATACATCTTTTATATCCCCTGTAAGAAGATCCCATTCTTCTATTCTTCCTTCCCCCTCTAAATATAGGTCCACATTATAGGATTTTTCTCTGTCATTATTTACTACAAAGAAAATCTTTTTACCATTATAATTTCTCTCCATATATAGAAACTGTTCTACTTCTTGTCCTACCACATCCCTTATTGATATTCTTCTTGAAATAATATTTTCAATTCTTTCTGTAAGTTCTTTTCTGCCCTTTACTCTTATCACATTTGGATGATCAAAAAGTTTTTCTAATTCCTCTTTTGCTTCTTTTCCTTCCACATATTCTGGTAATGGCTCCATGATAATTACTTTACCATCATTATTTAAAAACTCTAAAAGTAAGGAAAGGGTACTTTTTCTTAGAGTAATTACAGGTGGCACAATTACTAATCTATATTTGGCTTCTCCAACTATAAATTCTTTTCTCTCCTTATCTATTTTCCCATATTTTTCAATAATATTTTCATCTCCTAAATCAAAATCATAATGGATTCCTAAAAGGGCACTTATGATCTCTTTAAATTCTTCTCCTCTTTCTTGTGGTATAGATTTATCTCTTCCATTAAATTCACACCAACTACTTTCAATAGGGTGTATAAGAAGGATATCCCTTACAGGTTTGCCTAGGGTTATAATATAGGAAAGTCTTGCAAAATAATCTTCTATGAGAGATTGATATTTCCAAGAAGGGTTATGATTGAAAGATGGTGGATAGTCTCTTTTTCTGCAACCTCTAAGGGAATACAAAAAAAGGTGTTGGCATCTCATATTTACTCCAAGGGCATATTGCCAATCTGCCACATGTTTTTGTCCTTCAAAGGTAAATTCCCATCCAGTGCATCCATAAGTTTCGGAAATAACTCTACTTTTCCCTAACTGATTTGCAACACTGGTTGCTTGTTTTACTGTAAGATATTCATATCTTACCTCTGTTAATATATCTATTCCTGGAATGTCCATATATTCGTAATGGGGCATTATAGATCCGCTACATAATATTACATGGGGGAAATTATCTTCTTCTAAATAATGCCCTGTAAATAATATATGGTGCTCTTTACACCAATTGGAGATATTTTTAGTGTAACTCTCTAAGAAAAGTTCTGAAATAGTTCTCCAATAGTCATATCTTGCCTTTATAGACTTTTCTCCTGATAAAAATACAAAGGGGGCTATATCAAAAAAGTCATATCCTCTTTTTTCTTTAAAATATTCAGAAAATATATCAGTCCAAGGTAATGCATAATATTCTACATTTCCTCCCCAAAGAAAAGGAAATATATTAGGTTCATCGGTAAATATACCCTTAACTTGTTTTCCAAAATCTTCCTTTAGTCTTTCGTAATATACTTCATGGGTAACCTGTATAAATGTTTTCACACTTTTAGGATTCAGGTTATCTGGTGGTGCATCACCATTGTACCAATCAGATTTTCCAGCAACTATTCTATATAATGCTAAAATGTTTTCATCTTCATGAAGCTTTAAATTATCTATATTATTTACTCTTTCTATATTCTTTATGTTTTCATCTTCTATTTTCCCTTTGTAAATAGCCAATTCTTTTCCGCTAAGTTCTTTTGTATCTTTCAATATTTTTAAAGTAAGAATTTTAGCTCTTCCTTCATCTCCAATTTTCTCTGCAACCTTACCCCCTGCAAAGCCAGAAGGCCATCTGTCTTCATCATAAAGCCATGGATCTGTATCTATCTCCTTGGAATTTTTTACCACCTCTTCCACTAAATCTAACCATTCTTTTCCCATATACTCAGTCTCTAAACCTACTCTTGAGTGCATGAAAAATCCACCAATACCCTTTTCTTTAAAATCTTTTATTTGGTTTATTAATTCTTGAGCATTAAGCTTATCGTTCCATGACCAAAAAGGCACTGCCCTATATGTTTTATCAGGATTTTTGAAATTCTTTTTTATGTCTTCCATTTTCCTCCCCCTTTAAACTTTAGTGATTTGGTAAATCTTTTCTGCTATCCTCTTGGAAGCTCCTTTTTCACCCATTCTTTTCCTGCCATTTAGAGATATTTTTTCTAAAAGTTCATTGTTATTGTATATCAAAGAGAATATTTTAGGAATCTCTTCTGGATTTTTGGCTATAAAAAGAGAATCTCCTAAGAGTCTCTTTTGTAAAAGAGCAAACTTTTTAGTAAATTGGGGACCTTTACCAAATATGGCAATGGCGGGTTTGCCAAGACCTACAAACTGCTCAGTTGCTGTTCCTGCCATGCAAAGTCCTATCTGGGCATGATGAATACAATCAGAGAAGGCGTGTGTAAGAATTAGTACATGGTTGTTATTTTTGAAAAGTATATAATCTTCTGTTTCTACATCCTTTATAAAATTTTTGGAAAACAAGATGTATTCTAATTCTTTTATGGGTATATTAGGAGATATGGCAGTAAGAAAAAGAAAATTTTCGTCTGATCTTGATTTTAAAAGATGTAATATGCCATCTGTAAGGAGATGAAAATTATAATAAGCTTCTGGTATTTTGGATCCTGGAAGAACTAAAATTTTTATATAGTTGTAAAAATTGTCAATTTTTATTTTGTTTTCAGGTTCTAAGCTGTCCATCATAGGATTTCCTAAATATTCGGAGTTAATCCTTGCTTTTTCAAGGATTAAGTGAGAAGGGAAATCACGAGGAAAGACCTTTAATAGATTTTCTGATCTCATGAGAAAATATTCCAATAGATAGGTCCTTATGGCAATTTCCTTTGCTTTATTCTTAGAAAGTTTTTGTATATTTATCTTTTTATCATCTTCCAGTGTGTAATATACTGATTTTTGGATGCTTACAAAGAAAAACTTTTTTGAGGATAATTTTGCTAATAAAAGAGGCACAATATCGCCTACTGCTACGATATATCCATCCTTTTTTGACCATCTTTTAATTTCTTCCCACTGTTTCCAATGAAGATCTAATAATCCTTCTTTTAAATCTTTATATAAGATCCTTAGATTATTTATAAATCCACCTGATGGTAATTTTTTGTGAGGTCCTAAAAGGGGTATTTGATTCTTTGTATATAAAAATCCTTCCCCCACAATTGGCAGGGCTTCTATTTCTATTGAACTGTCTATTTTTCTTAACTCTTTTATGATGTTGACTGCTACGTAATCTTCTCCATAACCATTACTGATAAATAAAACTCTCATGTTTAGATTTTAAGGCTATGAAAAACAATATGTCAATTTTAATATTATATGAGAAATCGTTTACAAATATATAAAGTTTGGTAAAATAAATATTTAGGTTGATAAATAGAAAGGGGAGTGTATTAATGGTAACAATAAAAGATGTGGCAAAAGAGGCTGGAGTTAGTATAGCAACAGTATCAAGGGTGCTTAATAACTCTCCAAGAGTAAATGAGGAGACAAAAAAGAAGGTATTAGAGGCAATAAAAAAATTAGGATATTCTCCTAATGTGGTAGCAAGAAGTTTAGCCAAAAAGTCTTTGAAAACCAATGTTATTTCCATAGTAGTCCCATTTTTTACAAGGGATTTTTTTGTGGAAGTTTTAAGAGGCATAAATAATGTAATATCTAAAACTGATTATTCTATTCATCTATATAATATAGAGAGAATAGAAGATAGAGAAAAAATATTTTCTCCGGAACTTTTTAATAGATGCGATGGTCTTATTATAGTCTCCTTTGATATTAAAAAGGATGAAGTTAAGATCTTAAAAAATGCACAAAAGCCTGTAGTTCTTATTGATAGTTATCATCCTGAGTTTTCCAGTGTATATGTGGATAATAAAAAAGGAGCTTATATGGCTGTAAGATATCTAATTGCTACAGGTAGAAGAAATATAGCCTTTGTTAGCGGTGTGATAAATGATCCTTTAGGGTTTATGGCAAGTTATAGGAGATATGAAGGATTATTAGAAGCATTGAAGGAAGCTGGAATTCCTTTTAATCCTCTACTCCATATTCAAACTGGATTTTCCTTGGAGAAAGGATATAGAGCAGGGAAGACTCTAATTAGTAGAGGAATTCCCTTTGATGCTGTTTTCTGTGCATCTGATACTCAAGCTATAGGATTGATGAGAGCTCTTTTAGAGGAAGGAATAAAAGTACCTGAAGATGTAGCTATTATAGGGTTTGATGATATTTCTGATGCCAGGTACTTAGGACTTTCTACAGTAAAACAACCCATGACTGAAATGGGAGAAGTAGGAGCAAAGATACTTCTTGATCTATTATTGGGAATTGAAACCTCTTTTACCCACTTAGAGCTTCCTTTGGAGCTTATTATAAGATTGACGTCTTGAGATTATTCTGTAGACACGAAATTAGATAAGATTTTTTTTATTTTTTTAAATCCTCTTGACTCATTTTTCATTTTATGTTATTAATCTCTTTGTAAAAGCGTTTACATGAATAAAAATTTTATGATAAGGGGGTGTTAAATAAAGAAGATTTGTTTTGTAAACTGATATTGGGGATTACTGTTTTTTAAAATTATTTTGAAAGGGGGAGATTTAATGAAAAAGCTTTCTATTATATTGTTGTTTGTTTTAATGCTTTCACTGGTTGGTCAGACAGTAACATTTTCCCAGGTGCTTCCTAAGGTTCCTCGTAATGAAACTCTTATAGTAGATGCTCTTCATGGTAGATTAGCAAATCCCAAGGATTTTAATTTCTGGAAACCAGGAGTATCAGTGGGTAATGGCGCTCAGCAGATGTTATTTGATGGGCTTTGGTATTTAGATCCACAAACAAGAAAAGTAATTAATGCTTTAGCAGAATCTGAGCCGGTATACGAAAATAACTTTAAAAAGATGACAGTAAAATTAAGAAAAGGTATATACTGGAGTGATGGAAAGCCTTTTACTGCTGATGATGTTGTATTCACTGTAGATTATCTCATGAAACATCCAGGAATGTCTTATAGTGATGCCTTTAATAGATATGTATCTAAGGTATATAAAAAGGATAACTATACAGTAGTATTTGAGCTAAAAGAATCAATTCCAGCTTTTCACTACTTATTTACCTCCATAGTCTATTCTACATGTTATATTATGCCTAAACATGTGTTTGAAAAAGTAGAAGATCCTCTAAAATTTGAATTTAATCCACCTGTTTCTTTAGGACCATATGTATTAAAACAATATGATCCCCAGGGTTATTGGTGGTTATTTGAAAGAAGAGCGGACTGGAGAAGAACCAGTGTTGGTCAATTATATGGTATGCCACAACCCAAGCATGTTCTTTTCATCTATTATGGACCAGATGAAAAGAAAGTAATGGCACAAGCACAGCATCAATTAGATCTTATTTTTGACTTAACTCCAGAGTCTTGGGAGATTTTGAGAAAGAGCAACCCATATTCAAGGATATGGTATAAAGATTTTCCATGGGCTTGGATGGATGATGTAAGAGCAAGAATAATGGCCATGAATTTAGAAAAGCCACCCTTCAATAATAAAGATGTTAGATGGGCACTTACATTAGCAGTAGATATTGTAGATGTGGTAACATCTGGATTTGATGGTATTGCAAGAGTCAATCCTTTATGGATATGTGCAACAGAGTCTCTATTAAAGGAATATTATTTACCCTTAGAAAGCTGGTTAAAGGACTATGCTTTAGAGGATGGATTTAAGCCATGGGATCCTACTGTACCAGATAGAGTTGTAGATTATGCAAAGAAGAGAGGCTATACTGTTACAGGCAATCCAAGAGAAATATTTGGTATTGGTTGGTGGAAATATGCTCCAGATGAAGCAGAGAAACTCTTAGTAAAGAATGGATTTAAGAAGGTTGGAGGAAAATGGTACTTACCAGATGGTACCCCTTGGAAGATAACTATTACTGCTCCAGCCAATTTTGAGATACATGCTACTAGACTTGCCTTTGCAGTGGCAGATCAATGGAGAAAGTTTGGTATAGATGTAAATGTAGAGACAGTAGAGGCAGGACCATTCTGGAATAAGTGGAATCTTGGAGATTTTGAGGTCGGTTCCTATTGGCAAGTACCTGCAACAGATTTCTATACCTTTGTACAAGGCTATCATTCCAGATTCTATAAACCAACAGGAGAGGTTGCTACAGCAGGAAACCAGATTAGATGGAAGAATGCTAAATTAGATAAGCTTCTTGATGATTTGGTAAACTTACAACCAGAATCTCCAAAGGCAAAGGCAATAGTAACTGATATACTAAAGCTTTATGTAGAAGAAATGCCAGCACCAGTTTTCATAATTAATTTGAAGTTTAATTCTCAAGATCATTATTATTGGACAAACTTCCCAACATCCGACAATTCCTATATGGCACCTGTATGGTGGTGGGGTCAATTTAAGTTCATTTTACCACAGATTAAACCAACTGGTAGAAAGTAATAAGATATATAATGGGGTTTCCCCTTCAGTATGAGGGGGAAACCCCATTATTTTAGGGAGGGAGAAATATAAAAAATGAATTTATTAAAAAGATATATAATTCCCAGATTGATTCAATATTTTATTGTAATATTTATTGGTGTAACTGTAGTATTTTTAGTACCAAGATTTACCCCTTTAGACCCTGTAGTAACAGTACTTAATAGGATGACGTCTTATGGTGCTCAGTATCTTGATCCTTCTGCTATAGAAAAATTGAAAGAAACAATGATGGAATTATATGGATTAAAGGGCAGTATATGGGAACAATATTTAAATTTCTGGAAGAGATTATTTAAAGGAGATTTTGGACCTTCTTTATCTATTTTCCCAACTCCTGTAATATCAATAATAGCAAATTCATTACCATGGACTGCAGGTCTTTTAGTTGTGGTGGCAATTCTTTCTTGGATAATAGGAAATATCCTTGGAGGAATTGCAGGATATTATGCGGATAGAAGATGGTCCAAGGTTATGTCTATAGTAGCCATGTCTATTTATCCAATTCCCTATTATATTATGGCATTGGTACTTTTAATTCTTTTTGCTTATATTTTTCCTATTTTCCCGATGGTTGGAGGATATAGTATAGGTTTAACACCTTCCTTTTCCTTAGAATTTATATTCAATGTGATCAAACATGCTTTTTTGCCAGCTTTATCTCTTATTTTAATAGGTATTGGTTGGTGGTTTTTAAGTATGCGATCTTTAACCTCTACTATAGTGGCTGAAGATTTCGTGACCTATGCTGAAGTTATGGGAATTCCTTCTCGAAAAATACTTTTTCAATATGTGATGAGAAATGGTTTACTACCCCAGATAACAAATTTAGCATTACAAATTGGTGGTATTTTTAGCGGATCTTTGATAACCGAGACTGTTTTTTCTTATCCTGGTTTGGGACAACTCCTTTATATGGCTATAAATAATGGTGATTTTAATTTAATCATGGGAATAGCTGTACTTTCCATAATAGGAATAGCTACTTCGGCACTATTAATTGATTTGTTATATCCTCTTTTTGATCCTCGTGTACGTTACAGATAAGGAGGAAAGATATAGATATGTTTATGATAATAAGGGATTTATATAGAAGCGATAAAAAATTTGCTTTCGGTTTTACAGTTATATGTTTATTAATATTTTTAGCCTTACTTTCTTTTGTTTCTCCTTATGATCCAAAATTGTGGAATGTGGTTCCTAAAAATCGACCCCCCTCTTTACATTATATCTTAGGTACAAATTCTATGGGACAAGATATATTTTGGAATTTAACACATGCTATAAAAAATTCAGTATTCTTGGGATCTCTTACTGCGGTTATATCTATTTTTATAGGTACTTTTGTAGGGCTTCTCTCTGGATATAGAGGCGGGGGTTTAGATAGATTTTTAATGTCTGTAAATGATAGTTTTATTGTTATTCCAAGTTTACCTATTCTTATTCTTATATCTTCCATAATAAAACAACATATTAATCTTATCCTTATTGCCTTTATACTTGCTTTATTTTCTTGGCCTTGGGGAGGAAGACAGGTAAGAGCTATAGTTTTAGGCCTTAGAGAGAGGGAATTTACTTACATGGCTAATTTTTCTGGAATGAATACTTTTCAAATTATTTTGACAGAACATCTTCCCTTTGTAATACCATGGGTTATGGCAAACTTTATAAATACAATTTTATGGGCAATAGGAATGGAAACAACTCTTGCTATTTTTGGTCTTTCAAGTTTAGAGACACCCACTATAGGAACTACAATTTATTGGGCACTACAATATCAAGCATTGTTGAGGGGAATATGGTGGTGGATTTTTACCCCTGTAATTTTAGCTATACTTCTTTTTGTGGCACTATATACTCTCTCGGTAAGTATTAGTAATTATCTTGATCCTCGAACTAGAATTCAAAGAATGAGGATGAAAGAAGGAGGCTCAGAGGCTTAATGTATGCATTAAAAGTTGAAAATCTAAAGGCTTATTATATTACTTCTTTGTATGGAATTGAAAGAAAGGTTAGGGCTGTAGATAATGTGAGTTTTCAGGTTATGGAGAACGAAATTTTGGGAATAGCTGGTGAATCTGGATGTGGTAAAAGCACCCTATTAAAAACTCTCATTGGTCTTATTAAGCCTCCTCTAAGCGTTATAGGTGGAGAAATATATTATAAATATGATGGCAAAGAAGTAAATATATTAAAAAGTTCCAGTGATTTAAAAGAATTGAAATGGAAAGTTTTTTCCTATGTACCTCAAGGCTCAATGAATGTACTAAATCCAACACGAAAAATTATAAAGACCTTTGAAGATGTAATAAAAGTACATCTTAACGTCACAAATAACGATGAAATTAGAAATATGGTGGGAGAGCATTTAAAAAGCTTAGGGCTTCCTTTGGAAGTTCTGAATTCATTCCCTCATCAACTTTCAGGAGGTATGCGGCAGAGAGTTACTATAGCCCTTGCTACTATTCTTAAACCTAAGGTGATTATAACTGATGAGGCAACTACTGCCTTAGATGTAGTAGTACAAAGAGGAGTAATCCAACTTTTAAAAAGGATACAATCAGAATTTAAAAATTCAATAATCATGGTAACTCATGATATGGGTGTTCATGCTAATATGGCTGATAGAATAATTATCATGTATGCAGGTAAATTGGTGGAAATAGGAAGTGCGAAGGATATTTTTAAAAATCCCTTACATCCTTATACAAGATATCTTATAGAATCTCTTCCTAAGATAGGAGATAAAACAATAAGAAGAAGTGTTCCAGGAGCTCCCCCGTCTCTTTTAAATCCTCCATCAGGTTGTAGATTTCATCCCCGTTGTCCCTATGCAATGAATGAATGTAAAGAGATGGTACCAGATCTAATAGAGGTTGAAAAAGGGCATAAAGTAGCTTGTTTTCTTCATGGCAAGGAGGTTGAAAAAGTATGATAGAACAAGATTTCTTGTTATACGTTAAAGATTTGACTAAGGTATTTATTATTGGGGGAAGATTTTTAGGAGTAAAATTGGTTGCAGTCAATAAGGAAAGTTTCTCTTTACCTTTAAATAAACCTGAGATATTTACCATTGCAGGAGAAACAGGTTCTGGAAAAACTACTTTGGCTCGTATGATATTGGGTTTAATTGAACCAACTTCTGGTGAAATTTATTATAAAGGGGAAAAAATAACAGACTTAAATTATAAAAAGAATAGGCTTAAATTTATGAGAGAAGTTCAACCCATATTCCAAAATCCCTTTGAGGCCTTTAATCCTTTAAAGAGAGTAGATTCTTATCTTTTTAATACCGCTATTAATTTTGGTTTTGCTCAAAATAGACAAGAAGCAATGGAGGTGATAGATAGGAGCTTACAGGCAGTAGGTTTAAGTTTAAAAGAGATAGAAAAAAGATATCCTCATGAACTTTCTGGAGGTCAACTTCAAAGAGTATCTATCGCAAGAGCTCTAATTACAACCCCATCTCTTCTTGTGGCTGATGAGCCAGTCTCTATGGTTGATGCTTCTTTAAGAATGTCTATAGTTAACCTATTTAAGGATCTTAAAGAAAAGTACGGAGTTTCGGTATTATATATAACTCATGATTTGACTACCGCCTATTATATAAGTGACAGAATTGCCATAATGTATAGAGGAAATATTGTGGAAATGGGACCTGTAGAAAAAGTTATGCTTAAACCATTGCATCCATATACCAAACTTCTCATTGAATCAGTACCAGAACCAGATATTGATAAACGTTGGCAAGGTGAGATAAAACTTTCTGCTCAGGAGGTTAAAGAATTTTCAAAGCTTGGCTGTAAGTTTTCAGATCGTTGTGAGGATGCAAAGGATATATGTTTTAAGGAAGAACCTAAGAAGATTTTTGTGGATGATCGTTGGATAATGTGTCATAGATATATTTCTTAAAAAATCATATTAAGGAGGTAGGTTTATGGTGAAAATAGCTATAATTGGTGCTGGTAGTGTAGCCTTTTCTATGAAACTTATTCAGGACCTTAATTATTATAAGGATCTTTCTGGAAGTACTGTAACTTTTATGGATATTAATGAGGATAGGCTTGATCTTGTTTATTCCTTGGCTGATAAATATAGAAAAGAGGCTGGTACTAATTTAAAACTTGAAAAGACTACAGATAGGAAAAAAGCTTTGGATGGGGCTGATTTCGTAATAAATACTGTTAAAATAGGCGGATACCATAATATGGAAAAGGAAAGAGAAATAGCTGAAAGTTTAGGTTATTACAGAGGTGTGGATGATAGAGTGAGTGATTACTATGGTGGTTTTGCTGCTTATGAACAATTAAAATTTGTAAGAGAGTTGGTAAA
Organism: Dictyoglomaceae bacterium; assembly: GCA_028276205.1. Classification (GTDB taxonomy): domain Bacteria; phylum Dictyoglomota; class Dictyoglomia; order Dictyoglomales; family Dictyoglomaceae; genus Dictyoglomus. The sequence continues at coordinate 22,003 of JAPYWU010000003.1, forward strand.
AGAGGTAGAAAAATTAGCTCCTAATGCCTGGTATATGCAAGTTTCTAATCCTGTTTTTGAGAGTACAAATTTGGCTTTAAGAGAGTCTGGCCTTAAGGTGGTGGGTTTTTGTCATGGATATTTAGAACTTTTTCATTTGGTGAGGGCTTTAGGTTTGGATCCTAAGGATATAGAAGAGCAAGTAGCAGGCTTCAATCACTGTATCTTCTTGACGAAATTTAAGTATAAGGGTCAAGATGCCTATCCATTAATAGATAAATGGATAGAGGAAGAAGCGCCAAAGATTTGGAATTCTTATGATTATATGATATCTCCTTGGGAATATACCCAACTATCTCCTGCAAGTGTAGAAATGTATAGACTTTATGGGTTATTCCCAATTGGAGATACCCCAAGAAGTGTTTCACCTTGGTGGTTTCATACAAGTCTAAATGAGAAAAAGAAATGGTTCCCAGCAGGAGGTCCGGACTCTGAAATAGGATGGACCATGTATCTCTATGGCTTAAAGCTTAGATTGCAACAAATGGAGAGATTGGCAAGAGATCCTAATGTCTCAGTAGTAAAGGAATTACCAATGGAAGAAAGTATGGAATCTATAATACCTTTTGTTGATGCAATAGTAAACAATAACAGAAGAAGATTGGTTATAAATGTACCAAATAACGGGGCTATTCCTGGTATCCCTGATGATGTGATTGTGGAGATACCAGTGTATGTGGATAAGAATGGAATTGAAAGAGAAAAGATTGAGAAAATTCCATCTCGTTTAATGCTTTATGTATTAATACCAAGATGGTTAAGAATGGAAAGAATACTTCAAGCCTTCCGTGAAGGTGATAGAAAGAGTCTACTTCTTATGATTATGGATGATCCAAGAACTCAAAGTTTTGAACAAGGAAAGAATCTTGTTGAAACTCTTCTCTCCCAAACTTGGAATGAAGAGATGAATAAGCATTATAAATAAAAAATAGGGGGGAGTAAAATCCCCCCATTTTTTTAACTTATGTTATAATCTATCTTATGAGAATAGAAGAGATATTATATATATTTGGATTTCTTTTGGGAATGGGTGGGGGGACATTTGGATTTATCATATATTTTTTCTCTCGCATTCCCAAAATTAGAAAGATTAGTTTTAAAGACATAGATTCAATCTTAATCTTTTTTATCATCTCTTTTTTTCTATCCTCTTTATTTTCTCCTTTTATGGAATTTTCATTAGTAAATTTTTTAGTATTGTTATTTTTGGTTTTATGCTACCTGTTATTAACGAAGGAAAATCTTTCTCCTTTATTAATTGATAAAGTATTAGACTACTTTATTTTTGGTGCTACCCTACTTGCTTTTTCTGGAATAAATATATTTTTTTATAAAGGTATATTTGCAGAGACTCCTATTTTAAGTAAAAATGGTTTAGGTACTGTTTTAGCTACTACTATTCCCTTAGTACAATTAAAAATGTTTTCTTCTAATAATAAACTATGGTATTTTATATCTTTAGTTATTCTTATCACTGGTCTTATCCTTAGTATGTCTCAGGGGGCAATTTTAGGGTTAATTTTGGCTGAGATCTTAATCTTTATTTTAGGGGATATAAAGGTTAAAAGACAGATCTTTTATATAAGTATAATAACACTGTCAATTTTATCATTTTTTCTTATAAGATCTATTTGGGTAAAGGACAATTTATTTTCCTTTTTCTTGACAAGAGTTGATCCATATTCAAATTCAAAAACCCAAAGAATCTATATATGGAAATCTGCATGTAAAATGTTTTTAGATCATCCTATTTTTGGGGTAGGTTTTTCTGCTTTTAGTAAAGTGTATCCTTATTATAGGTTGCCTCAAGCTATAGAAGAAAATATGTCTTTTGCTCATAATCTTCCTCTGAATCTTCTTGCAGAAACTGGTATATTGGGCTTTATATCTTTTTCTTTATTTGTCTTTCAAATTTTTTATTGGGGGATAAAGGCTTATTTAAGAGATAGAGATTTTCTTTCTTTAGCTGTTCTGGGTGGGTTTACAGCATATATGGGGCATCAGTTTTTTGATGGTACTATGTGGTCGCTACATCTTGGAATTATATTTTTCTTCTTTGGATCTATTTTAAAGAGGTTATATGAAAAGGATACTTTTTCTTCTTCCCTATTTTAATCTTGCAGGTACTGAAACTCATGTAATAGAGCTTATTAAGGCTTTAAAGGATGAGTATGAAATTTTAGTAACAGCTCCTCGGGGAAAAGGAATACCCATATTAGAGAGAAACAATATACCTTATAGAGAAATCCCATATCTTGGATTTTTTAATGTTAGGGAATATAAGAAGAGACTTAGAGAAGTAATTAATGAGTTTAAGCCCTCTTTAATTCATATACATGGAGCTCATGAATTAATATTTATTGCTAAAAAGACATTTCCAGATATTCCTGTTATATTTACTTGTCATGGTTATCCATCCACATTTATTTCTCTTAATTATTCTCTTTCTGCCTTTTTTAGTAGGTGGGCTGATAAGGTTATCTGTGTGTCTAATTATGATAAAGAAATTCTTATTAGGAAAGGTCTTTCAAGGGATAAGATCGTAGTTGTTCATAATGGGATCTCAGAAAGCACTGAATGGAAAAATCTACCTGTTAAGGTAGATGGGTTTATTATAGGGACTATTGCTCGACTAACAAAAACAAAGGGTATTGAATACTTGATTAATGCTTTCTATGATATTGCAAAAAAATATAATCATGTAAGATTAGTAATAATAGGAGATGGAGAAGAAAGAAAATCATTAGAGAATTTAGTTAAAAAGTTAAATATTAAAGATAAAGTATACTTTTTAGGAAATATACCTGGTGCAAGAGATTACATAAAGAACTTTCAAATATTTGTTTTACCTTCACTATTTGAGCCTTTTGGATTAGTCATATTAGAGGCTTTTTCAGCCGAAGTACCTGTTATTGCTACAAAGGTAGGTGGGATACCAGAGATTATAAGGGGTGGTGTTGATGGAATCTTAGTGCCCCCTAAGGATATTAATGCCCTTTCCACTGCCATTGTGACTCTTATTGAGAAGGAAGGTCTAAGATATGAGTTGGCCCAAAATGGATATGAAAAATTTATTAATGAATTTACTTCTACGAAAATGGCTAAAAGGACAAGAGCAGTTTACGAGGAAATCTTGTCCAGTTCCTCTAAATAGACCTTATTTAGTACTCCTGAAAGGAAAATCTGGGATAATGTATGATATCCTTTCTTTTCTGCAAAATTAAACCACTTTTCTATATTCTTTTCATTTATTAATCCAAAGAATCTTTGAATAAAGTTTCCTATTTTATAAATTCTTCCCATCTGTATCATCATTTTAACTTCTAAAGTTGGATGTTTCTTATAAAAGTAAATGGCTGATCTTGCCCTTTCCCTCTCTTTATTCAATAAATATGGTAAGTTAGTAAGATCGGGCGGAACGCTAAGATGCCAAACCATAACTTTTTCTGATTTTACCAGTTTTACTCCCATTTTTTTTAGCCTTATTCCCAGCTCCAAATCCTCCCAACCATAAAAGGTAAAATTTTCATCAAAAAATCCAGTAATGGAAAGAAGTTCTTTAGAAACACTCACATTTCCTGTAGCAAAAAAAGCGGATGAAATATCTCTTAGCTTGAACTTTTCTGTCCATGGTTCTTTCCAGTTATAGGTGTTTATTACAGGTCCTTGTACTATTACATTAAAGTTATTTTCTTTTTGGATTTCATAGTGATTTTTAAGAAAATCCTTCTTAACATATATATCACTATCTATAAATACTATAAGTTTACCTTGAGCAATGTTAAGCGCCCTATTTCTTGCATGGGCTGGTCCTTTTCTTTCCTTACTCTTTATGTATTTCAAGTTAGGATACATTTTTTGAAAATTACTAATTAACTCACCAGTATCATCAGAAGACCCGTCATCAGGGACAATAACCTCATATTCTCCTTCAAAATCTTGATTAAGAATTTGAGGAAGAATAATCTCCAATAGATTTTTCCTATTATAGGTCGGTATGATAACACTTATATTCATAATTTTAAATTATATCAGATTTTTGTGATATACTTAAACTATGCGTATTCTGGTGGTGGAAGATGATAAGAAAATAGCAAATCTTTTAAACCTTGAGCTTACCCATGAAGGACATGAGGTAAAGGTAGTCTATGATGGTTATGATGCCCTTATAGAAGCAGAGGAATTTAAGCCAGATGTGGTCATTCTCGATATAATGCTACCTGGGATATCTGGAAAAGAGGTGGCAAAAAGATTGAGGGATAAATATCCTGATATGGGTATTATAATGCTTACCGCTCTTCACGAAGTAAGGGATAAAGTAGAAGCTTTTAATTTGGGAGCGGATGACTATGTGGTGAAACCTTTTAGTATAGAAGAGCTTTTAGCAAGAATTCAGGCTGTCTCAAGGAGAAAGGAAAAGAAGGAAGAAGTAATTGAAAAATATGGTATTTCAATATTTCCATTTGAGTATAGAGTTTTAGTTGATGGAAAAGAGGTAGAGTTATCTAAAACTGAATTCTCTCTTCTTTATCTTTTAATGAGAAATGCAGGGATAGTTCTTTCTAAGGATAAGATTTTGTCATATGTATGGGGAGATTATGATGATGAGAGGAGAAATTTAGTAGAGGTTTACATAAATTATTTGAGAAAGAAACTGGGAGATAAAGGTAAATATATAAAAACCATAAGAGGAATTGGATATTCCTTTAGGGAAGATTAATTATGAAAATAGCTTGGAAGATTACTTTGACTTATACCCTTGTGATAGTCATTTTTATGTCTCTTTTCTCTTTTATTTTTTATGAGAATGCTAAAAATGCTATTATGGATGAGCATAAAAAAGATCTTTATAAGAGTTTTTTTGGCCTTTCCTATGGAAGAGGATTTATGATGGGAAGAGGAATAGGAAGAATTTATTCCTACTATATTGCCCAAAATGGAGTAGTGATTCAAGATCCCTTTAGTTTAGGTGAGGTGAAAGAAGAAGGTATATATAAAACTAATGATGGATATTATGTACTCATAGTGAAAAGGGATGAATACTTTATTGGTAAGGATATTACATCTACCATATATGCCCTTGATAGATTAAAAAGAAATTCCATACTTTTTGCTTTACTTTCCATAATTCCCTCCATGGCTATTGGTTATTTTATGTCCAATAGGTTTTTATCTCCCATAAGAAGAATAATAAAAGAGGCGAAGAATGTGGATATAAGAAGGCAGGATAGGATAGAGTTTCCAAAGACGAAGGATGAACTTTGGGAGCTTGTGAATACATTGAATATGATGCTTGATAGGATAGAAAAGGTTTATAAACGGGAAGAAGAGTTTTCTTCGGATGTTTCTCATGAATTGAAGACTCCTCTTACCTCAATTCTGGGATATATAAAAATGTTGAGAAGGTGGGGAAAAGAGGATAAGAAAATTCTTGAGGAGTCATTAAATATATTGGAGGAAACAACTCAAGATATGGTAAATATGGTAGATACTCTTCTTGAGACAGCGAGGGTCTCAGAAGATATAATTTTTGATAAGTTTTCAGTAAAGGAGTTTTTGGAAGAGATAAAGGAGAAATATGCAAAAATTTATCAAGAATATGAATTTCGTATAATTCTAAATAAGAATGAAGAAGTGAGTTTTCCAAAGAAAGTTCTTGAGATTATCTTGGGAATTTTTATTGAGAATGGAATAAAAAATTCTCTTGATAAAAAATTAATTGATATAGGTTATAATAAGGGTAAATTTTTCGTAAGAGATTATGGAAAAGGT
>JAPYWU010000083.1 GCA_028276205.1 Dictyoglomaceae bacterium
GGAAGAGACTATAATATATTCTTCCTACTTAAGGCAAAATGTGAAATTGTGGCAAAGAATTTAGGTGTAAACGAAGGAGACTCAGTATTTTTATACGAAAAGGCTAATCAAAAGAGATTATAGCAAGAGATCTATCTAAAACTAAATTATATACTTTATCTTCCACAAAAACTTTTACAAAATAATAATTATCTTTTTCTTCCACTTCTACTTGAATATCTTCCTCCTTTATTATTCCTTTAACCCTCATAAAATCTTTAATTATATCCTTAATATTATCCTTTGAAATCTCTCCTACCCTTTCCACTTCTCTTATTACATAGCCTGATCCTCTTTCATCCCCTACAAGCTCTATAGTAGCATATATAAGATCTAAAGGTCTCAAATAATAACATAAAAGTAGATTTCTATTTTCAGGAAGAAGCAAAACCTTAGGATCTATACTTTTCAAAGAATAGGGTATAGCTAAAATCAAATCTCCTTTCTTAATAAAATTTTTATAACCTTCTATTGATTTACTTTCTAATACCTCTAATACTAACTCTACATACGGAAATTTGCCTAAGATTACACTTTTTACCTTTGCCAAGACTAAACTCTTGTTTTCAACAATTGGCATACTTTGGGCAAAGGTATATTGATAAAGAAACAAAAGGCTTAAAACCATGATCAAAAACTTTATAACATTCATTTCTTCTCCTCCCTTTTTATTACAAAACTACAATTTTTATTATATAATATTCACTAGTTGAGAACTAAAATTCCATCGAGGGAGGTTAAAGATGCGAAGGGGTATATCGATTCTACTAACAATTTTTATCTTTCTATCCTTATTATTTACCTTCACCTTTGCCCAAACTATACCAATCACCAAAGTTCACATAATGCCACCTCATGAAAAACTCTTAAACAAGAAGATTGAGCTTCCAAAACTTCCTGAAGTAACCCCCGAAAACATACCCCAAGGGACAAGAATCTATGGAACTATTGAAAAAGCCCAAGGAATAGGTAAAGCTATTGTAATTCCAGTAGAATTTACAGATAAGCCAAGACAACCCGATGACGTTATTCCTTCAAACTACTTTAATCTACTTTTTAACAGTATTGGAGCAGACTGGAGTAATATCAACCCATACAACGTGGGAAGTGTAAAAGAATTTTATTTAGAAAATTCCTATAACCAATTTGATATCACAGCTACCATACTTCCTTGGTACACAGCAAGATATACCTATACCACATATATAAACGATGGAAATAATGGTTTTAACGGAGGAGTCTTTATATTAGTAAGAGAAGTCTTACAAAATGCAGTTAACAATGGTTATGATTTAAGAAATTATGATGTAATTTTTATTATCCATTCTGGACAAGGAGCAGAATGGACAGGAGATACCAATGATATATGGTCTCACTCATCTGCAGTCTATGTAACTATAAATGGTCAACAGGTTCCAGTTAGATATACTATTCAGCCAGAGTATATGTTAGATTATGATTCTAATGGTAATCCTGTAATAGTTCCTCAAACAGTAGGAGTTTTTGTACATGAGATGGGGCATGCCTTTGGAAGACTTCCAGATCTTTATGATAGAGATTATTCTTCCTTAGGTCTTGGAAGATGGAGTCTTATGGCAGGGGGATCATGGAATGGACCTATCGGTCCTGGAGGATATACCCTTGGTGGTGGACCTTCCCATTTTGATGCATGGAGCAAAATTCAGCTTGGATGGGTCACACCAATTGTTCCAAAAGATAATCTAACTAACGTGATAATTCCACCAGTTGAAAAAGAGCCTGTAGTATATAAACTTTGGACCGACGGAGCTGAAGGACCTCAATACTTTCTATTGGAAAATAGACAAGCTATAGGCTTTGATCGTTTCTTAAGAGGGTTTGGACTTCTTATATATCATGTAGATGAAAATATGAGAAATTATCAAAATGATGTTGAGTGGTATCCAGGACTTGACCCCACATTACATTATCTTGTAGCTCTTGAACAAGCAAATGGTTTGTGGCAACTTGAAAAACGTCAATCTTCTGGAAATCCTGGACACCCATATCCTGGATCTACAAGCAATACTACCTTTGATACCAATAGCACACCTAATAGCAATGCTTATGGAGAAATTCCTACAGGAGTTGCTGTCAGAAATATCGCAGTTTCAGGAGAAAATATCTCTTGTGATATATCTGTTAAACAGGAGGCTGTGCCATCCGCACCAACCTTTATATCCCATTTTGCTTGGCTAAATGAGAATCCAAACACTTTAAGACCTCTCTTTAAATGGTCAGCTCCAAATAGTACAGAAAGCCAACTTCAAGTAGCAGAGGATCCAAACTTTACAAATATAATCATTGATATAACTACAGATAAATCTGAATATAGACCAACCCTTGATGAAACTTTAAAACCTGGAACCACTTATTATGCAAGGGTAAGATCTAAAAACTCTGCAGGTTACTCTCCATGGACAACAAAATCCTTCACAACCCCATCAACCCTTGAAGCCTTACTTGTATCCGATGATGGAGGAAACTATGGTATAGCACCATATATTGAGAAGGCTTTAATAGATGCTAACATAAACTATTTTATAATAGATGTATTTAATGATAATGCTGTACCTTCAGCAGATGATATGGCACTATTCAATTTTGTAGTATGGGCAGGAGATTGGGGAGCCATATACGATTCATCAGTTCAAGATGAGATAATGAAATATTTAGATAATGGTGGAAAATTATTTATATCAAGCCAAGACCTTGGTTGGGGATACTCTGCAGGTTATATTAGTTCAACCTTCTATAATCAATACCTAAGAGCAGAATTTGTACAAGATGATGTAGGGATATATTCTGTAAAAGGAATAAATAATACCCCATTCGCAAATATTTCCTTTGATATTAATACAAGGGACTCCGCCATGAACCAAGCATACTTAGATGAAATTGATCCATTAGAAGGTGCAGTACCTATCTTTTTATATAATCCTAATGCTTCTCCATCTCCTGTAATGCCTGAAATAAAAATTCCAGATAAAATAAAGGTAAAGAAATCCCCAACTATTGTTAACAAAATTATAGCCTCATCAGGTACAGCAGGTTTATATTATATAGATCCAGAAAAACACTTTGGTGTAGTGTATCTTGCCTTTGGCTTAGAAGGAGTAGATCCATCAATATCTGGAATAATAATGAAAAAGGTTAAAGATTTACTTACAAATCCTCCAAGTATAACTGCTACAGCAACTTCTGTATTTGATCCTTCTAAAGGAGAAAATTGCAATATCAACATAACAGTATCAGACGAAATTGGCTATTCTTATCTCACAATAAAGATCTATAATACTATAAATGGTCAAAAGAATATGTTAGTTAAGACCTTAGCTAACAATATTAAGGTTCTCAACGGTACATATAATTATTCATGGGATGGAAAAGATGAAAGTGGAGCTTTACAGCTAAATGGTAAATATATAATTGAAATAACCGCTAAAGATGAATCAAACAATATTATTACAAAGAATTTATATACTACCATATCTTCTGCTTTACCATTGTCACTTGTAAATGTAACAAAATTCACAAAAACCTTTAATCCTAAAGATGGTCCCGCTGAAATACTCTTCAATATAACTCAAAACGCAAAAGTAAAATTCGTAGTTTATGATCTTTCTGGTGTAAAACTATATGAAAGAGATTTAGGATACTTACCAGCAGGAAATTACAGCATCCTTTGGGATGGAACAAACTGGAAAGGCCAAACCTTAAAGAATGGTCTATATCTATTCCAGATTGTAGCAACATCTGATCAAGGAGAGGTAAGAATAAATAGATTCATAGGTATACTGAAGTAATATTTAATAATTTGGTAGGATATGAAGGAGGATTAAAACTATGAAAAAGATTCTTTTGATTAGTATAATTAGCTTATTTCTTTTATCGTATACCTTTGCAAGTAGCACAGGGGGAGCCTTCTCCCCCGTCATTCTTAATGCAAGATCAGCTGGAATGGGAGAGGCATATGTGGCAATCTCTGACGATTTAGGTGGGTTAGTATATAACCCAGCAGGCCTTACAAATATAAATTTAGTAACCTTAGGCTTTAACCATCTACAGATACCACAAGGATTTACAAGAGTAGAGTTTATAGGAGCAAGTTATAATATCAATGGAACTATTGTAGGAGCTGGAATAGAAGCCAAAGGAATTACCAATGAAGAAGAACTTCTTTTCCCATTTCAAGAAAATGCAGTAAGTTTAAACATAGCAAGAAAAATTTTTCCCAACTTAAGCTTAGGATTTAGAGGACACTTTTATTCAGCAACTCTTGATACTGCTTCAGGAGTAGGATTTGGATTTGATCTTGGAGCTATATATGAAGTAAATAATATGTTAAAAATAGGCGCTTGTTGGTACAATCCTATAAGCTATCTTAAGTGGAGTACTGGAACTATAGAATCGGTAGGAAAAGAAGATTTAGTTTTAGGAACTTACATAAATTTAGATCTTAAATCCTTCTTATTATCTTTAGCATTAGACCTATCTCTATATGACAAAATGTATTTCTATCAAAGACTACATTTAGGATCAGAGTTAAAAATATCTGGAACTCCCATACTTTTAAGAACTGGATATAATGGAGAAAAAAATACTTTCAGCTTGGGAGTAGGACTTAATCTTAATAATATCCAATTTGATTATGCATTCCTCTATTCAAAAGATCTTTCTAATCAACATGTATTTGGACTCGCGTTAAAATTTTAAGATAAGCTTAAAGATTTATAGAGAAAAAGGCCTCCTTTAAATCGGGAGGCCTTTTTATTTTGTAAAAAATAGACAATTCTGTGATACAATTTAAAAATAGCAGAAAGGAGATAAATTATGTGTGGTAGATTTACCCTTATTCAAGTAGAAAAAATACCTGAGAGATTTGATGTAAAGATTTTAGGTGAAGTTAATTTAAAAAAAAGATATAATATTTCACCCGATCAACCTGTACCCATAGTTTTTCAGGAAAGTCCTAATAAATTAGAAGAAATGATATGGGGATTTATACCCCACTGGGCAAAAGAAAGGCCAAAAGAAAGACCTATAAATGCAAGAGCAGAATCCCTTCTTGAAAAAGCTATGTTTAAAGATTCCTTTTTGAAAAGACGTTGCTTAGTACCTTCTGATGGATTTTATGAATGGAAAAAAGTGGGCAAAGAAAAAATACCTTATTATATTAAAATGAAAGACAATTCTCTTTTTGCCTTTGCAGGAATCTATGATATTTGGATTAGTCCCGAGGGAAAGCCAATTAAAACCTTCACCATAATAACCACAGAACCAAATGAACTGGTTAGAGAAATTCATGAAAGAATGCCCGTAATACTTAGTAAAGAAGAGGAGAAAATATGGGTAAATAAGGAAGAAAAAGATATAGAAAAGCTTCTCTCTCTTTTAAAACCTTATCCTGCAGATGAAATGGAAGCATATCCTGTATCCAAAAAGGTAAATAATCCTCAAAATGATTCTGAAGACCTTATCAGACCTGTAAAAATCTTTTATATAAAAGGACAAAACAGACTTGATCTTTAATTATGCTTTTCTATCCAATCATAAATAGTATTATAAAACTTATCTTTATATTCCTCATCCTCAAAAAGTTCATGATATCCACCAGGAAATTCTATTAAACTTTTATCTACCACAGTAAGTTTTTTGAAAAATTCTCTTGCTCCGTTTGGATCCACATATCTATCATCAGTAGGTACAAGGATTAAAGTTGGTACCTTCATATCCTTAGCCTTTTCATGAGCTACCCTAATATTTTCAATCATACTCAATCCAAGCCTAAAAGATATCTTACTATGCATGAGAGGGTCACTTGCCACTTTCTTAATTACCTCTTTATTTCTGGATAGATACTCTGGGTCTAATTTATTATTCACAGTAACATGGGGAAAAAGCCTGCCAATGCTTCTTGCCATAATATTGGTTAAAGGGTCCACTCTTATCCCTAAGGCTGGAGCAGATACTACAAGACTTTTAATTCTTTCTTGCCTTTCCTGAGTATATCTTACAGCAATAAGTCCCCCAAGACTATGTCCAAAAATATGAAACTTAGGAATACCAAAAGTAACCTCATCAATTACACTTAAAATCTCTTCAATTGTAGTATCTCCTCTCTTTCCATCACTCCTACCATGCCCTGGATGATCAAAGGTAACGACCCCATATTCCATATTTACAAAATCTTCTACCATTTTTCTGTATCTTCCGCTATGCTCTCCAAGACCATGTACAATAACCACCCATCCCTTCTTAGGATTACCCTCTCTTAAGGAATAAATCATTTTTAAGACCCCCTTGTCTTAACAATTTACCATCCCACAAAAGGCTTTACTATGGTATAAACATAGAAAATACCAGAAATTATAGAAACAATATCCTGCCAACCTTTTATAAATACTTCAGGTACAAATATAATATCATTTTCCTTTATTTCAATATCAA
>JAPYWU010000084.1 GCA_028276205.1 Dictyoglomaceae bacterium
AGACCCCTATGCCCATAGATATGAGCATTCCATAGAAGTTCAAATTCCCTTCTTACAATTTTTAAATCCCAATATAAGTATAGTTCCTATTACAATAGTAGATTATAGGATTCCCATATTAAATGATTTGGGAATGGCCATTTATAAAGCCATATTAGAGACTAATGATCCAATTCTTGTTATTGCAAGTTCCGACTTTTCTCATTATGAACCTGTGAATATAGCCAGAAAAAAAGATTTCTATGCTATAGAAGCTATTTTAAATTTGGATGAGGAAGAATTTATGAATCGAGTAAGAAGAGAAGATATTAGTATTTGCGGGTCAGGTCCTATTTTTGTAACAATGATAGTAAGTAAATATTTAGGTGCCTCAAAGGGTATACTCATAGACTATAATACTTCTGGAGATATTACAAAAGACTATTCAGAAGTAGTAGGATATGCAGGAATAGTTTTTCCAAAAGAACAGTGAATAGGTTAGGAATTATTGGATTAGGAAATCCAGGAAAAGAATATGCAAATACACGCCATAATGTTGGTTTTATGGTGGTAGATTATCTACACGATTATTTATCTTTTAATAAATGGGAAAAAATAGGATTAAATTTTGTTTCAGAAGGCTTTATAGAATCATTTAAAATATACCTTGTTAAACCTCAAACCTATATGAATCTTAGCGGTAAGGGAGTAAAAAATTTCCTGGATAATTATAATCTTGAATCCCAAGAAATTTTAATAGTACAAGATGATTTAGACCTTAATTTAGGATCCGTCAGAATTAGATTTAATGGAAAGGACGGAGGACATAATGGAATAAAATCCATTATACAGGAACTTCAAACTTCTAATTTTTATCGCTTAAGAATTGGTATAGGAAAACCAATAGACAAATCTGAAACAATAAATTACGTATTAGGAGAGTTTACAGAAGAAGAATGGAAAATCTTATCTAAAGTGATAAATAAAACACCTGAAATAATTAATACCATTTTAAAGGAGGGATGGGATAAGGCTCAGAATCTTTATAATAGAAAATGGCTCTTTTAGAAAAATTTATTAAAAGTAAAGAATTTAATAAACTAAAGTATCTCATCAATGAAGGACAAAACTTAAAAATTTTTGGAATATATAAAGGCATATATCCTATCCTATTTGAATCTTTGCTTAAACTTGAAAGATCCATTCTTTGGATTACCAATAATGATGAAAATTTAACCTTATGGGAAGAATTAAAAAATGAGATTGAGATTTTAAAAATTTTTCCTTCTTATGTTCATTTACCATATGAAAAACCTTTAAGGTCTGTACAAAAAGAAGGAAAAAGATTAGATGTTCTTACTGATCTTTTATTAAATCCAAATTATACAGTTATAACCTCTTTAAAATCTCTAATCTATCCATTACCCTCAAAAGATAAACTCTCTAACAATTTCTTAGTCTTAGAGGTAGGTAAAGAGATAGAAAGAAATCTCTTAGAAAAATTTCTTCAAAAAAATCAATACGAGAAGAATATTCAAGTAGAGAAAATAGGAGAATATAGTGTTAGAGGGGGAATTTTTGATATCTTTCCCTCCTCTTCCGAATATCCTATACGAATAGAGTTTTTTGGAGATGAAATAACATCAATAAGATTTTTCAGTATAGAAAATAGAAGATCTATAAAAAATTTAACAAAATTTATTTTAACCCCCTTATATGAGCTTGATAAAAATTTAGATGAAGAAAAATATTTTTGGAAAAATAACGAAGAAATAAACTATATTTTTTCATTTTTATCGTCTAAGACATTGATTGTATTTGAAAATTTGAGAGAAAGTTTAGCTCTCTTAGAAAAATGGGAAGAAAAGGGAAAAGAAAATTATAATAAAAGACTATTAAAGGAAAAATTACCCCCAAATCTTTTTCTTACAAAAGAAAGATTATTAGAGAATTTAGACAAATATCAATATATAGATCTTTACAATCCAAAAGCTGACATTAATTTTACCATCTATTCTCCCCCAACATTTAAGGGTACAGGAGAGTTTTTGGAAAAGACATTAAAAAGTTATAAAGAAGATGGCTGGGAAATTTATATTTCCTCGGAGCATGAAGATGTATTAAAACTACGCTTAAAAAACATAGATTTGAAATATTTAAGAGGAGAAAAAATAAGAGAAGGTTTTTTATGGGAAGATGAAAAAATATTAGTACTAACAGATTATGAAATTTTTGGAAAGAGAAGAAAAAGAAAAGTAATTAAAACAGAAAAAGGATTGAAACCTAAAGATTTATCATTATTAAAAGATGGAGATTATGTGGTACATGTTAATTATGGTATAGGCATATTTAGATGTCTTAAAAAACTCACAATAGAAGGAATTGAAAATGAATTCATAACCATAGAATATGCAGACCAAAGCTATTTATATGTACCTTTAGAAGAGATGCATCTTATTCAAAGGTATGTATCCTCTTCCCCAACTCCTCCTCAGATAAGCAAGCTCGGTACAAAACAATGGGAAGAAACTAAAAGAAAAGTCAAAGAATCAGCCAAAGAAATTGCTGAAGAATTGCTAAAAATATATGCTCAAAGGGAAATTTCTCAAGGTTTTGCCTTTTCTCCAGATAATTTTCTACAAAAAGAACTGGAAGCAAGCTTTCCCTATATTGAAACCGAAGATCAAATTAAAGCTCTAAATGAAATAAAAAAGGATATGGAATCGAACAAACCTATGGAAAGAGTACTTATTGGAGATGTTGGATTTGGAAAAACAGAGCTTGCTTTAAGGGCAAGTTTTAAAGCAGTATTGGACGGTAAACAGGTGGCTATACTTGTACCTACCACTATTTTGGCGTTTCAACATTGGAGAGTTTTTAAAGAAAGACTTGAAGTTTTTCCTGTAAATATTGAGATTTTAAGTAGATTAAAACCAAAATCAGAGCAAAAAAGAATTTTAGAAAAAATTAAAAAGGGCGAAATAGATATTATTATAGGAACCCATAGAATTCTTCAAAAGGATGTACAATTTAGAGATTTAGGACTTATTATAGTAGATGAAGAACAAAGATTTGGAGTATTGCAAAAAGAACATTTTAAAAAGAAATACCCAAATGTAGACATTCTATATCTTTCTGCAACTCCTATTCCCCGCACCCTTTCTATGATTCTTTCAGGAATAAGGCAATTTTCCATTTTAGAAACACCACCTGAGAATCGACTCCCTATACAAACCTTCGTATTAGAATATAATCCACAAATTATCCAAGAAGGCATAAGAAGAGAATTAGAAAGAGGCGGTCAAGTATATTATGTTTGTAACGATATTTCAAAACTTGAAAAAATAAGAGAATTTCTTACTCAATTAGTACCAGAAGCTTCTTATGGTATTATTCATGGTCAAATGGATGATGAAGAGATTACAGAAATTATGAATGATTTTTACAATAGGAAAATAGATGTACTTATAGCCACCACAATAATAGAATCAGGTATAGATGTACCTAATGCAAATACACTTTTTGTAGAAAATGCAGAACACATGGGACTTGCCCAGTTATATCAACTAAGGGGTCGTATTGGACGATCAGATAGACAAGCTTATGCTTATTTTCTCCATGCTCCAATAAAAAAACTATCTGAAGAAAGTATAAAAAGATTAGAAGCATTAAAAGAATTTTCAAGTTTAGGATCTGGCTTAAGGCTTGCCTTACGTGATTTAGAGATAAGAGGAGCAGGTAAAATATTAGGTAAAGAACAACATGGACATATTGATTCGGTAGGATTCTACCTTTACCTACAACTTTTAGAAGAGGCAATCAAAGAATTAAAGGCACAAGAAAAAGAAGAGAAAGAAAAAAACTGTAAGATAATTCATCCTTTCTCTATTTCTATCCCAGAAGATTATATAACCTCAAGCAGTGACCGAATCTACTATTACCAGAAACTTGCCCATTTAAAATCTCTTTCAGAATTAGATGATATTAAAAAGGAGATGGAAGATATCTATGGACCAATTCCAGAAAGTTTAAATCATCTCTTTTTGTTTTCTAAAATAAAATTCCTGGCAGAAAATATGAATATTGAAAAAATTGAAATCTCTAAAAAATTGAAATTACACTACAAAGATGGAAAAAATAAAGAGCTTTCTCTTCCTGAAGGTACAACCACCAAGAAGCTTGAATTTATTTATAATTTTCTAAAAGATCTCTCCAATATAAGATAAAATTATGATATAATCGCAATCAGATTGCTTATAAAAAATCTTTACAGGATATGAGGTGAACAGCAATGAAGAGTAACAGTATTCTAAAAATCGTATTTCTTGTTTTTATTGTTCTTTTTGTATTAGGCAGTGCTTTTGTGGCCTTTGTTTATCATCAGATGAAAAACTACCCCGTAATCAAAGTAAACAATATCCCCATAAGCAGACAAGAATACAAAGACAGATTAAATTTTATGAAAACCCAATATGCAGTACTATACAACATAGATTTTACTACTACTGATGGACAAAAACTCTTAGGTAAGGTAAAAGAAGAGACCATAAAAGATTTAGCCCGTTGGAAGATACTACAAGAAGAAGCTAAAAAAAGAGGGATTAGTGTCTCTAACCAAGAAGTAGAACAAAGATTAAAAGAAATAGAAAAGGAATTTCCAAGTACCCTTCAATTTGAGATGGCTCTTGCCCAATATGGTTTAGATAGAAATACATTTAAAGAGGAATTAAAGAAAAATCTTCTTTATAGAAAATTGATGGACGAAATTGGTAAGGATGAAAAAGTTTCAGAGGATGAAATTAAAAAATATTATAATGAAAACATAAAACTCTTTGAGCATCCCAAAGAATATAAAGTCCACTTAATACTTGTAAAGGACGAGAAAAAAGCAAACCAAATATATAACGATTTAGTAAATAACAAGATAACTTTCACTGAAGCAGCTAAAAAATATTCTGAGGACACAACCACAAAGGACAAGGGTGGAGAATTAGGATTTATTACAGAAGGAACCTTACCTGAAGAAGTAGAAAAAGTAACTATAAAACTTCCAATAAATCAAATAAGTAAACCTATTAAAACAAAAGATGGTTATTATATTACTAAGGTTTCAGAAATTAAAGAGGCTTATACTACTCCCTATTTCCAAGCAAAAGCAGAAATCGAAGAAAAGCTTCTTACTGATAAAAGAGGCAAAGTCATGAACAAATGGTTAGAAGACCAACTAAATAAAGCAAAAATTGAAAAAGATTTTTCAGACAAGGATATCTGGATGAGAATATGGAGAAAGCTAATAGAGATACAACAACTTTTCTATAGAAAAGAGGCAAAGACACCTCTTCCAAAAACAGATGAGTAGGATTTTTGTAGATTTATAGAACGTAGGAAAAATCTTATTTAGAAATATACAAGATAGAAAAATTTAGCTTGAATACTTGCTTTTTTTCAAGTTGGTGCTATAATCTTAGTGAAAATCAAATTTTTACAGATAAGAAGAAAGATGATGGATAGAAAAGAAGATTTATGTAAAGAATTTATAGAATTGTACAATGTTGTTGAGAGGGTAAGAAAAGAATGCCCATGGGATCAAAAACAAACCCCTCAGACATTGATTCCTTATCTATTAGAGGAGACCTACGAATTGATTGAAGGATTAGAAGAAAATAATTCTGAGAAGATAAAAGAAGAGTTAGGAGATGTATTACTCCATATTCTTATGCAGAGTGTCATGGGAGAGGAAGAAAAAAAATTTAGTTTTGCAGAAGTGTGTAAAAATTTAAGAACCAAGTTAATAACAAGACATCCTCATGTTTTTGGAAATGTGGAAGTTGATGGGGTAAAAGATATTTTAACAAACTGGGAAACAATCAAAAGTCAAGAGAAGGAAGAGAAAGGTATATTAAGTGGTGTACCATTGAACATGCCATCTCTTTTATCTGCCTTTAGAATTCAAGAAAAGGCTTCTCATGTGGGATTTGATTGGGAAAGACCTGAAGATATATTACCAAAACTAAAAGAGGAATTTAAAGAATTAGAAGAAGCAATAACTAACAAGAATAGAGAAAAAATAGAAGAAGAAATTGGAGATATACTTTTTACTATAGTAAATATATCCCGTCATCTAAACATAGAACCTGAAGAAGCTTTACGCAAAACTAACAAGAAATTTATTAAAAGATTTGAGTTTATAGAGAAAAAGATAAAAGAATTAGGAAAAGATTGGAAAAATCTTACCTTAAAAGAATTAGATGAACTTTGGGAACTTTCGAAAACTTCATAGATTTATGATATAAATCCATTAAGAAAGGGGGTGAATAAGGATGAAGAAGGCTGATTTCATCGCAAAGGTAGCAGAGAAGGCAAAAATCACAAAGAAAGAGGCAACTAAAGTAGTAAATGCTGTATTAGAAACTATAACCGAAGCATTAGCTAAGGGGGATACAGTTCAATTTGTAGGATTTGGTACTTTCTCTGTAAGAAAGAGAGCAGCCAGAGAGGGGAGAAA
>JAPYWU010000085.1 GCA_028276205.1 Dictyoglomaceae bacterium
ATATATGGGTAAATTTTTCTTCTAAACCAAAAAGTTGTACTGCTGCTGCAGTATCTCCTCCTCCCACAATACTTACACAATTTTTATTTTCTGCAATAGCTTCCGCTACTTTCTTAGTTCCATTTGAAAAAGCAGGTATTTCAAATATTCCCATAGGACCATTCCATATAATTGTCTTTGCTTTCATTATTTCCTCTCTAAATAGGTCTATAGTTTTTGGTCCAATATCTACTCCAATATCATCTTTGTCAAATTTATCCACATCTTTAACAGTAGTAGGAGCATCTTCCTTAATCTCTTTAACAACTACAGCATCTACAGGCAGTACAAATTTTACTCCTTTTTCCTTTGCAAGACTCATTAAATCTTTTGCAAGATCAAGTTTATCTTCTTCCACAATAGATTTACCTATTTCATAACCCATTGCCTTAAGGAAGGTAAACATCATACCCCCACCAATTAATAAAACATCCACTTTATTCACAAGATTTTGGATTACACCAATTTTATCAGAAACCTTTGCTCCACCCAAAATACAAACAAAAGGTCTATCAGGATTCTCTAAGGCTTTGCCCATAATTTCAATCTCTTTTTTCATCAACAAACCAGCTACCCCAGGAATATAATTAGCAACACCTGCTGTTGATGCATGTGCTCTATGGGCAGTACCGAAGGCATCATTTACATATAAATCAGCAAGTTTTGCTAATTTCTTAGCAAACTCAGGATCATTTGCTTCCTCTTCCTTATAAAATCTAATATTTTCTAAAAGAACCACATCTCCGGGATTCATGTTGGCAACTTCTTTTTCTACTTCTTCTCCTATACAATCATTTAATTTCTTAACAGGTTTGCCAAGTAATTCACTTAATCTTTTAGCGACGGGATCTAATCTTAAGTCATCTTGAAAACCCTTTGGTCTTCCGAGGTGAGATACAAGAATAACTTTTGCTCCTTTTTCTATTAAATATTTAATTGTTGGTAAAGCTTCTCTTATTCTTCTATCATCAGTTATAACTCCATTTTTAATAGGCACATTAAAATCAACTCTTACAAGTACACGTTTTCCAATAAGCTCTTCATCCTTCAAATCTAAAATAGTTTTTTTTGGCATTGAACATCCTCCTTTCTTTATTAACTTTATATTATAGAATTTTACAATCTTTTGTCAATTTATAAAACTATTTTATTCTATAAAATTTTTAACAATAAAATTGGAAACTTTATAAGGATCATGTCTAACTACATTTGTTTCAGAAATAAAATCACCAGAAATTATCTCAACATTTAAAGCTCTAATGTTTTCTATGTCTGGATAAACAAAGTCAGCTCCACTTTCTTGATATTTTTTAAGTATATCATCCTTTGGCTTTTTATTATTTAAAATTATATAATGAAAAATATTAAAACCAATATTCTCAATAATAGCCTTTAAATGATCAGAAGCTTTATATCCTGTAGTTTCTCCTGGCTGAGTCATAACATTACAAATATAGATAATTTTAGCTTTATTTTTTATGTAAATATTTTTTAATGTCTCTTTTATTTCATCAAGAATAAGATTTGGAATTATACTTGTATATAAACTTCCAGGACCAATAATTATAATATCAGATCTTTTTAATGCATAAACAGCTTCCGGAGTAGCAGATATTTTTTCCTCATCTCTTACTGGTATCAATTCAATCTTTTTAATTCTGCTTTTTTTATAATTTGAAATAGCTGTCTCTCCAATAATTTGAGTATTATCTTCAAATATAGCTTTTAACCTTACACGATTTAAAGTAGATGGTAATACCTTACCTCTTATTGCTAATACCTTGCTTGTCTCTTTTATACCCAACAAGAAATCACCTAAGATATCCGACATAGCAACTAAGAATAAGTTCCCAAAAGAATGCCCTTTTAATCCTCCCTCTTTAAATCTATACTGAAATAGTTTTGCCATCAATGATTCTTCATCTGCCAAAGCAACAAGACAATTACGGATATCACCTGGAGGTAAAACTCCCAGCTCTTCACTGAGTTTTCCTGAGCTCCCCCCATCATCACTAACAGTTACAATTGCACTTAAATTAAGAGGATAGTATTTCAATCCTCTTAATATATTAGATAAACCTGTTCCCCCACCAATAACTGTTACATTTTTTCTTTCCTTCATGTTTTTATATCTTTATCTATATCTCTATGGAAAATTTTCACATTATATTTTTCTGATAAATAATTTCCTATTTCATTTGCTATAACTACTGCTCTATGCCTTCCACCTGTACATCCTATTGCAATGTTGAGATTTGTCCTTCCCTCCTCTTGATAAAGGGGAATTAAAAAATCTAAAAGTTCTTTCAAATAGTCTAAAAATTCTTTTGCTTCTTTTGTTTCTAACACGTAATTTCTTACCCTTTCATCTTCACCAGACAAAGGTCTTAGCTCTAAAATGTAAAATGGATTGGGTAAAAATCTCACATCAAAAACAAGGTGAGCATCTATAGGTACACCATATTTAAAACCAAAAGAAGTAATTTCCACCATGAATCTTAATCTAACATTAGAAATATCTTTGGATACAATTTCAAGTATCTTATCTTTAAGATTTTTAGTACTCATACCAGAAGTATCAATTATATAAGTTGCCATTTCTTTTATTTCTGATAATCTTTGTCTTTCCAACTTTATACTTTCAAGAATCCCTCTTCCTTCTTTATCCAAAGGATGCCTACGTCGGGTTTCATTATACCTTCTTACTATAACCTCATCATCAGCTTCTAAAAACAAAATTTCATAATATATATTTAATTTTTTAATATTATCTATCATTTCTCTAAAATCTTCTAAGAAATTTTCACTTCTTATATCTATAACTAAGGCAACTCTTGATATTTTACCATCAGTGGAAAAACAAAGCTCTATAAGGGTAGGAACAAGTTTTGGGGGTATATTATCTACACAGAAAAACCCCAAATCCTCTAAGATACGCAATGTTTGTGACTTTCCTCCACCTGAAAGTCCTGTAATAATGTAAAGACTAAAATTCTCTGTTTTTGCCTTCATATTGTTAAAACCTTCCCTGATTTTATATAATACATAATACCATATATTTTAAGGAGGCACAAAGAGGAAAAATGACTAAAAATTACATAGAAGAAGTCACATTAAAAAAGGAAAAACGATGGAAAAAAAGCCTTTTATATATATTAATCACTATTATTAGTTTAATATTACTTTTAGCTTTATCCTTAGCAGTGTATGTTTTTTTAGTGATAAGAGAAGTACCCCCTATTGATAAATGGATGGAAATAAAACCAAGTCAAACTACTATAATATATTCTTCTGATAATAAAATACTTGGAAAAATATATAAGGAAAATAGAATTTATGTACCTCTATACAAAATTTCTCCATATTTACAACAAGCTGTAGTAGCCTCTGAAGATAAGGAATTTTATAATCATAGTGGTGTAAGTTTGAGAGGGCTTATAAGAGCAACCCTTATTGATTTATTCCATTTAGAAAAAAAACAAGGTGGAAGCACTATAACTCAACAGTTAGCTGAATTATTATTTTTAAGTCCAGAAAGAACGATAAAGAAAAAGATAAAGAAAATATATATAGCTTTACAGCTTGAAAAATATTTTACAAAACAACAAATATTAGAGATGTATTTAAACCTTATCTATTGGGGTCATGGGGTTTATGGGGCAGAAGCTGCTGCTCAATTTTATTTTGGTAAAAGTGCCATAGATTTAAATATACCTGAATCAGCACTTCTTGCAGGAATGATTCCCGCACCTGAGATTAATTCTCCATATAGAAATCCAGATTTAGCATTAAAGTTAAGAAATATTGTAATAGAGAAAATGTATAATCTTGGATATATATCAGAAGAAGACTATAAAAAAGCTATAAAAGCACCTCTTGGCATTGTAAAAAGAAATAATCCAAATTCTGGTTATTTAGCACCTTATTTTTTTGATTTTGTATTGAAAGACCTAATAAAAAAATTTGGAAAAGATATGGTATATGAAGGCGGACTTAAAGTCTATACAACCATAGACACAAAAATGCAAGATATGGCTGAAAAGGCCCTTTTAAAAATAATAAATGAATATGGAAAAAAATATAATGTAAACCAAGGAGCTTTGCTTTGCTTAGATCCCAATACAGGATATATCAAAGCGTGGGTAGGTGGATTAGATTATAGTAAAAGTCAATTTGATAGGGTCTCTATGGCTGTAAGACAACCTGGGTCTGCATTTAAACCATTCGTGTATCTAACAGCTCTTCAAAAAGGTTTTAAACCATGGGATTTAATTGAAGAAAAAGAAGTAACTTATACTTTTAATAAAAAGGAATGGAAACCCAAAAACTATGATGGAAAATTACATGGTACCGTTACACTTCAGGAAGCCTTAGAAAATTCATATAACATAGCAACCATACTTTTGTTGGAAGAAATAGGTGTTGGTGATGTAATTAAAAACGCCAGAAAACTTGGAATAGAGAGTACTTTAGAACCAAGCTTAGCTCTTGCTCTTGGCACTTCTGGTGTAACTTTATATGAAATGGTAAGAGCATATTCTGGTTTTGCAAATGGAGGAAACAGGATTACTCCCATAGCTATCTTAAGAGTAGAAGATAGTAAAGGAAATATATTATATAATGCAATTCCTGAAATCACACCTGTCATAGAAAGAGATGTAATATCAACTCTTGTTAAAATGATGAAACGAGTAATAACAAATGGAACTGGAAAAAGAGCAAATATTGGGAGACCTGCAGCAGGAAAAACAGGAACAACTGATGATTATAGAGATGCCTGGTTTATAGGTTTTACACCAGATCTTTGTACTGGAATTTGGATGGGTAATGATGATTACACTCCTACAAATAAAGTACCTGGTGGTTTACTCCCAGCTATGGCATGGAAAGAATTTATGAGTAATGCTCTTAAAGATATTCCTCCAAGAGAGTTTGATTTCTTAATAGAATATTCTGCACCTGCTACAGAAACCTCTACTCAAACAAATACGCAATAAAACCAACTTAACCTTTATGCCTTCTAATTAATTCCTGAATAACATCCTTCAATTCTATATTCTCTTCCACAAAAGCTACCATAAGATGAAATAAGAGATCAGCACTTTCATAAATAAAATCATTTCTGTCATTTTTCATCCCTGCTATTATAGTCTCAATTGCCTCTTCTCCTAATTTCTGAAGTATTCTATCTTTTCCTTCCTTAAACAATTTTGCAGAATAAGATTCTTCTGGAAGTTTTTCCTTTCTCTCTCTCAAAAATTTCTCAAGATAAAAAAGAAAACTTTCTCCTGAATCTTTTGCTCTATAAAAACAAGAAAAATTACCAGTATGACAAGCCACCCCTATTTGTTCTACTAATAAAAGAATAGTATCCTTATCACAATCAACTGCTATATCTTTAACCTTCTGAAAATGTCCTGAAGTCTCCCCTTTATGCCAGAGAGCATTTCTACTTCTGCTAAAATACCATGCTTCACCTGTCTCAATTGTTCTTCTTAAAGCTTCTTCATTCATATATGCCAACATCAAAACTCTCCCTGTTTTGTAATCTTGTACAACAACTGGTATCAATCCCTTCTCATCATATTTTAAATCTTTAATAAGCTCTTCTATATTCATAATCTAATCCATATGCCCCTTTCTTTTAAGTATTCTTTGACTTCCCTAATACTATAAGTTCCAAAATGAAATATAGAAGCGGCAAGTACCGCATCAACTCCAATATAAAGGGCTTTATATAAATCCTCCAAATTACCTGCACCACCTGAAGCAATAAGAGGAAGATTACAGTAATTCAAAGCTAATTCTAAAAGCTCCAAATCGTACCCTGCCTGATGCCCATCTGCATCAATACTTGTTAAAAGAATTTCACCAGCTCCCCTTTTCTCTACTTCCTGTATCCAATCCTTAAAATCAATACCTGTTGGCTCTTTACCACCTTTAATATAAACTTCCCATTCTTTATTATTTCTTCTCTTTACATCTATAGCTACAACCAAACATTGACTTCCAAATTCTTCTACTATTTTATTTATAAGATCTGGATTTTTGACAGCGGAAGTATTAATAGAAACTTTGTCAGCTCCAGCCTTAAGAAGGTTTCTCACATCTTCTATATCTCTTATACCTCCTCCTACTGTTAAAGGAACAAAAAGTTCTTCTGCTACTTCAGAGACTACATCAATAAAAGTTTTCCTATTTTCTTCACTGGCTGTTATATCTAATAAAACCAATTCATCTGCACCTTCTCTCTCATATCTATGAGCAAACTCCTTAGCATTTCCTACAACTTTAATATTTCTAAAACTTGTGCCCTTAACAACTTGTTTTCCAATGGTATCTAAACATGGGATTATTCTCTTAGCGAGCATTTATAATTTGATTAACCTCCTCCCAATCTAACCTTCCTTCAAGAAGAGCTCTTCCCACAATTATGCCTTTT
>JAPYWU010000086.1 GCA_028276205.1 Dictyoglomaceae bacterium
TTATTAGAATCAATGCAGCTGTAAGAAAATTTGGTCTTTCTTATAGTAAGTTTATGGGTCTTTTGAAAAAGGCAAATATTAAATTAGATCGAAAAGTATTAGCAGATCTTTGTGTTAATGAACCAAAAGTTTTTGAGCAGATTGTAAATCAGGTAAAATAGTAAAAATATGAGATGAAATATATCTCCAGCACCTCTAATCCAGAAGTCAAAGAAATTATAAAGCTACATGATAAGGAGAAGCGAAAAAAGTTAAATAAATGCATAGTTGAGGGCTGGAGATTGATTTCGGATGCGATAAAAAGTGGGGTTTTAATTGATAAAGTTTTTATTTCAAAAAGTTATTGGGAGAAAAAGAGGGGAGAGATAGAGAAATTAATTCCCTCTAATATAATTAGGATTATAGAAGATTCATTAATGAAGGAAATATCCCTTTTAGAAACACCCCCAGGAATTATGGGGGTGTTTCCTTTATTTTTAAATGAAAAATGGGAAATTTTAAAAGGTAAAAATAATATAACGGTTCTCTTTATTGATGATGTGCAAGACCCTGGAAATCTTGGGACTATTATAAGGGTATCAGAAGGAGCAGGAGTTACAGCTGTGATTCTTAGTGAAAATACGGTAGATCCTTATAATTATAAGGTGATTAGAGCATCTACTGGTTCCATATTTAGATTGCCCATATGGTTTTCAAGTAAAAAAGAGATAAAGGAAAAATTTAAGGGATGGAAAGTGATAATTGCGGACCCTAAGGCAGAAAAAATTTATTTTAGAGAAAATCTTGTAGATTCCTTTTTATTGATTGTAGGAAATGAAGCATGGGGTGTTAAAAAAGAGGAATATTTAGATATGAACCCTATTTTACTGAGAATTCCTCTAAAAAAAGAAGTAGATTCACTTAATGTTTCAATTGCCACTTCTATTTTTCTTTTTGAAGCTCAAAGACAAAGATATGAAGGGGGAATTATAAATGAGTGAAGATTATATTAAAAAGTTTGAAGAGGCAAAGGAAAGAATCATTAGAGCTGAAAACTCAAAAGAGCTTGAGGAAATAAAGAGAGAAGTATTAGGGAAACAAGGTTTTCTTACTCAGCTTTTAAGATCATTAGGTAAACTTTCTCAAGAGGAAAAAGTAAGGCTTGGTAGACTTGCCAATGAGTGGAAAGAGACTTTGGAAAAATTATATGAAGAAAAGGAAAAAGAGTTAAAATACAAAACATTGCAAAATAAGTTGTATCAAGAAAAAATTGATATTACGCTTCCTGGAAGAAAAAAAATAACTGGGAAAATTCATCCCATAAATCAAGTTATAGAAGAGATTTTATCTGTTTTTAAAGAGATGGGATTTCAAGTAGTTTATGGACCGGAATTGGAGACTGATTATTATAATTTTACTGCGTTAAATATACCAGAAGATCATCCAGTAAGAGAATCTCATGATTCTTTTTATATTGATAAAGAACATTTATTAAGAACCCAAACTTCTCCTGTACAAGTTAGAGTTATGGAGAAGAAAAAACCCCCATTAAGAATTGTTGCACCTGGAAAATGTTATAGAAGAGATATGCCAGATGCTACTCATAGTCCTATGTTTCATCAAATAGAGGGTTTGGCTGTTGATACAGACATAACTTTTGCAGAATTAAAAGGTGTGCTTACTATTTTTGCTCATAGATTGTTTGGTAAAGATAGAAAAGTATACTTTATACCAAGTTATTTCCCCTTCACAGAACCAAGTGCAGAAATGTATGTAGAATGTGGAGTATGTAAAGGTGAAGGATGTAAGGCTTGTGGATATTCTGGTGTATTAGAAATTCTCGGATGTGGAATGGTGCATCCTCAAGTATTTAGAGTGGTAAATATTGACCCTGAAATATACTCAGGATTTGCTTTTGGTATGGGACCTGATAGAATAGCCATGCAAATATATGGAATAGATGATATAAGGTTGTTCTATGAAAATGATGTAAGATTTTTAAATCAATTTTAAAGGGGGTATAAGATGCTTATCTCATATAGATGGTTAATGGATTATCTAAAAGAGGAAGTTCCTGTAAAAGAATTGGTAAATGCATTAAGAAATCTTGGTCTATATGCAACTATTCAAAAAGAGATAGGTAAAAATTGGAGTGAGATATTAATTGGAGAGATAAAAGATATAAATAAACATGATAAATATGATCATCTTTTAGTATGTAGTGTAGATGTAAGGGATAAAAATTTGACTATTGTATCAGGAGCCAAAAATATTAATATAGGTGACAAGGTACCTGTAGCATTACCTAATACACAAATATTAGGTGAAACTTTGGACAAAAGAGATTTTGGAGGGGTTATTTCTGAGGGAATGCTTTGCTCAGAATACGAATTAGAATTTTCTGATGACAAAGAAGGAATTATGATACTGCCTCAGGATTTTGAAGTTGGATCTAAATTTAGTGAATATTTTGGGAATGGAGACTATTTAATAGAAATAGAAGTACCATCAAATAGAGGAGATTGTTTAAGTTATATAGGAATTGCAAGAGAAGTATCTGGATATTTTGGTATTCCTTTGAATTTTGAATATAAGAAACCAAAAGATTCCTCTTATTCTATAAAAGAATTTGCAGATTGTGAAGTATGGGATTATGAACTTTGTCCTCGTTTTACTTTAAAGTTTATAAAGGGGGTAAAAATAGGTCCTTCTCCTTTATGGTTAAGATGGAAGATAGAAAGAGTTGGTCTAAGATCTATAAACAATGTGGTTGATGTTACCAATTATATAATGCTTGAAACAGGACAACCTTTACATGCTTATGATTTTGATCTTATAAAGGGAGGAAAATTAATTGTCAGAAGAGCAAAACAAGGAGAAAAAATTGTATTGATAAATGGAGAAGAAAAAGAATTAGATGAAAATGTTTTAGTTATAGCAGATGTGGAAAGGGCGGTAGGTATTGGTGGTATTATGGGAGGAAAAGAAACGGAAATAAATGATAACACCAAGAATGTACTTCTTGAAGCAGCCAATTTTATGCCTGTTAATATTAGAAGAAGTGCAAGAAAATTGGGTTTAAGAACTGATGCTTCTTTGCGTTTTGAAAGAGGAGTAGATATTTATAAGACTGCAGAGATATTAGATTATGCAGCGGAAATGATAAGGTTGGTTGCTGAAGGTGAAATATCAAAAGATAAAATAGATCTGAATCAAGGATTGCCTCCTTTACCAAAAATATTTTTGAGACCTCAAAGAGTAAATAAGATTCTTGGTACAGAATTAAAGGAACATGAAATTACAGAAATATTATCAAAAATAGAATTTAAAGTTATATCTCATAATCCAATATTGGAGATAGAAATACCATCTCATAGACAAGACATTAAGGAAGAGATAGATTTAATTGAAGAGGTTGCACGTTTTTATGGATATAATAATATTGCATCTTTGCCCTTACAAAAAGGTATGATTGTAGATCCACCTTTGGTAGAGGAGATTCTTGAAAGAAAGATAAGAGTACTTCTATCTGATTTGGGACTTTATGAGACCATCAATTTTAGTTTTATGTCCTATGAAGATCTTAAAAACTCAGGTATGTTAGATACATCTCCATTCAATAATTATATAAGTATACAAAATCCATTAAGTTTGGAAAACTCGGTATTAAGAACTTCTCTTCTTCCATCTCTTCTGAAGGTTGCCCAAACCAATAATAATAGACAAAATAAAGATGTATTTCTTTTTGAGATCGGAAAAGTATTCTACAAAAACAATAACGATTATATTGAGGAAAAACATTTAGCAATTTTGCTTTCTGGAGAGTGGTATACAAATCCATGGAATATACCATACGAGATAAGAAAAGTAGATTTTTATGACATAAAAGGAATAATAGAGCTTCTTTTTGATAAAATATGGGGTATTAAGCCTGATTTTCTAAATAGTACTTATTCTTTTCTACATCCTTTAAGACAGAGCAACATATATTTAAATGGAGAAATAGTAGGATATCTCGGTGAAGTAAATCCGTGGATTACTCAAGAAATGGATTTGAGGGAGAGAGTATACTTTTCTGAAATAAATTTAGATAAACTTAATTTTGTAAAAGAAAAGGCAAAATATAAACCTATACCAATATATCCTGGTATTAAACGAGATCTTGCTCTTCTTGTTCCTGAAGATATGCAGGTAGTAAATCTGGAAAATATTATAAGGAAGGTTTCTGGAAATTTATTGAAGAATTTAAGTGTTATTGATATATATAAAGGTGAGAAGATAGAAGAAGGATACAAAAGTATTACTTTTTCTATGTTTTTTGTTTCAGAGGATTATACTCTTACCGATAATGAGGTAGATGATATTATCAAAAATATACTGTTAAATCTTTCAGAAATAGGAGTGTATTTAAGACAGAAATAAATGGAAAAAGCTTTAAAAGTATTAGAATGGGAAAAGATTATAAAAGAGATAGAAAAGGATGCTGAAACTACAGGTGGAAAAGAGCAAATATTAAATTTGAGGCCAATTACAGAAATAGATATTATTAGGAGATGGCATTTATTAAATGAAGAGGCTCTAAAAACAGTATATTCATTAGGTTATCCTACCTTTTCTGGAGTAAAGGATTTAAGAAATTATATTGAGAAGGCTGAGATAGGTGGAATAATATATCCTGAAGAATTTGAAGAAATTGCTAATACCTTAGAGACTTTTAAAAAATTGAAAGATTATCAGAATAAAGCTAAAAATTTAGCCCCAAATTTATGGGGAAGAAATATATACGTATTACCAGATCTTTATTCGCAGATAAGAAAAGCTATTCAAAATGCTGAAGTACTTGATACAGCTTCTCCGGAGCTAAAATCTATAAGACAAAAGAAGGAGAGAATCAATCAAAAGATCAAGGAAACTTTAAATGTTATTATAAATAAAGATTGGCGAACATATTTACAAGAGCAAATTGTTACTATTAGGCATGGAAGATATGTGGTCCCTGTAAAACAAGAATTCAAAACTAAAATTCCTGGAATTGTACATGACCAATCTACCTCTGGACTTACAGTATATGTGGAGCCTCTTTCTATTGTTGAGTTAAATAATCAGTTATCTTTATTAGAGATTGAAGAAAAAAAAGAGATAGAGAAAATATTAAGAAAGCTTTCTTTAAAATTTTTAGAGCATAAAGAGGAAATTTTAGAAACCTTAAATACTGTTTTCTATTTAGATTTTGTATATGCAAAAATTAAATGGGCACAAAGGTATAATGCTACTATACCCATTATAGATGAAAATCCTGTGATAATTATAAGAGAGGGTAGGCATCCTTTCCTTGGAGAAAAAGCTGTTCCTATAAATTTAGAAGTAGGAAGAAGATTTAATACCTTAGTTATTACTGGTCCTAACACTGGAGGAAAAACTGTAACATTAAAGACTATTGGACTTTTTGTACTTTTAAATCAAGCAGGAGTTCCGGTACCTGCCAAAGAAGGTACTGTTCTTGGAATATTTAATCAAGTATTTCCAGATATAGGAGATGAACAAAGTATTGAGCAAAATCTGAGTACTTTTTCTTCTCATATGACTAACATTATTTCTTTTATAGATTATTTGGAGAGAACTGGAGATAAAAGGGTCTTAGTAATTCTGGATGAACTTGGAGCAGGTACTGATCCCCAGGAAGGTGCAGCATTAGCTGTTGCTTTATTGGAATATTTTCATAATAAAGGGACAATAAATGTTATAGCAACTCACTTTCCTCAGCTTAAAATTTTGGCTTCCAAATATGAAGGTATGGAAAATGCATCTCTTGAATTTGATGAGAATACTCTTAAACCTCTGTATAAAATAAACATTGGAATACCTGGTAAGAGTAATGCACTTTTAATTGCTAAAAAACTTGGCCTGCCAAGAAAAATTTTAGATAGAGCAATGGGTTTTCTAAGTGAAGAAGAGATAGAACTGGAAGAAGTGATAGGAGAATTACAGAGAGGAAGAAGAAGACTCGAAGAGGAAATAGAAAGGGTGGAAAGACTAAAGAGGGAGTTACAAGAGGAGAAAAGGAGAATAGAAGAAGAGAAAAGAAATATTCAAAAGGAAAAGGAAGAGTTAAAGGATAAACAGAAAAAGGAGATATTTAAGGAATTGTTAGATGTGGAGAATAGGGTAAAGGATGTAATTAGGGAATTACAAAAAGGGAATCTCAGTATGAAAGAGGCACAGAAACTTCAAGAAGATCTAAGATTAATTAAAAAGGATCTTATCTCTCAGAAAGAATTTGATAAAGTAGAATATATTCCTCAAGAAGGAGATAGAGTAAGAATTAAGAATACAAAAAAAGAAGGAATAGTATTGGATATAGATAGAGAGAAAAAAATAGCTACAGTACAAGTGGGAATTATAAAGATAAACGTTAATTGGAATGAACTAGAGCAAGCTTTGCCAAAGGAAGAACAGATTATAAATAAATATATATATGTACAAAGAGAAA
>JAPYWU010000004.1 GCA_028276205.1 Dictyoglomaceae bacterium
GAGATAGTATTTAATATTTATTTGTTAAGGGTTGTTTATGAGTGAAAAAATCAGAGTTGCAGTAGGTATGAGCGGAGGAGTTGATAGCTCTGTTACAGCTCTCTTGCTAAAAAAAGAGGGTTATGAAGTTATTGGTTTAACTATGAATATAGCCTTGACACCTCATGAAAGATATGAGGCTTGCTGTTCGTGGAGTTCTATTAATGATGCTATGAGGGTTGCTCATAGTCTTGGTATACCTCATTTTGTAATAAATCTTAAAAAAGAGTTTGAAGAAAGGATAATTAAATATTTTATTGATTCTTATATAAATGGATACACTCCAAATCCATGTGTATTTTGTAATAGATTAATAAAGTTCGATCTTTTACTAAAAAAGGCTCAAGAGTTAGGTGCTGAGTATTTAGCAACAGGTCATTATGTAAGGAAAGTATGGGACCCATTAAGAAATGTTTTTTTATTAAAAAGGGCAAAAGATATGAAAAAGGATCAATCTTATTTTTTAAGTTTTTTAACCCAAGAGCAGATATCAAAAGCTCTTTTTCCTTTGGGTGATTTAACAAAAGAGGAAGTACGTAGAATTGCTCGTGAGAATGGGTTAATAGTAGCAGAAAAGGGAGAAAGTCAAGAGATTTGTTTTCTACCTGATAAAGATTATAGAAAATTTTTAAAGCAGTATGTAAAGGAGAAATCAGGGAAAATTGTTACAGAAGATGGAAAAATAGTGGGATATCATGATGGTATTTTTTCCTTTACTATAGGTCAAAGAAGAGGTTTAAAGGTAGCATTAGGTAAGCCTGTATATGTAAAAGATATAAATACAGAGAGT
Source organism: Dictyoglomaceae bacterium (assembly GCA_028276205.1). Classification (GTDB taxonomy): domain Bacteria; phylum Dictyoglomota; class Dictyoglomia; order Dictyoglomales; family Dictyoglomaceae; genus Dictyoglomus. Next base: position 830 of record JAPYWU010000004.1, read on the forward strand.
GGGGATGTGTTTGTGGCAGAAAAAGAGAAAATTTATAGAAGAGAAGTTTATGCTATAAATGTAAATTATCCATCATTTATTCCTGAAGAGAAAGAGATTAGAGTAGATGCTATGATAAGATATAATATGAAACCATCGCCAGCTACTCTTCATATTATCTCAGAAAAGGAAGTTTTTGTGGTTTTTGATGAACCCCAATGGGCTATTACTCCTGGACAGATATTGGTTTGTTATAAAGATGATTTTGTATTATGTGGAGGAGTAATAGAGAGAAAAAAATATTAGGAAAATTAAAACTTTACAGTTAATTTGAAAAATTTTTGTTTTTGTTGTATAATTTCATCCAAAATTAAATAAAGTTGTCCTATAAAGGCTGTGAACAGGAGGAGTAACTCCCAAGCGGGATTCAGAGAGGCCGGGTAAGGTGGAAGCCGGCTATCAGCGCAGGGAGTGAATGGGCCTGGGAGCTGCATACTGAAAGGGAAGAGATTAGATCTTCCCGAGTAAGCTATGCCGGAACTGCCACCGTTATCAAGGCAAAGGGTATCGGAGTCAATGGTGTGCTCCCGTACCCGAAAAGGAGATGGGCAATGATGCTCAAGAAAGGTGGCACCGCGAGAGCAAACCCTCTCGCCCTTTAAGGGCGAGAGGGTTTTTTATTTATATGCTTTTGAGTTTTGTAAAAAGGAGGTGAAGGGATATGGAGAAAATTATGACAGAGACCTATGTTCCTTTGGTTTTTGATTTTCCTGGAGATTATGAGACTCCTTCCAGTCTTCTCTCTAAGATAAGAGGAGAAGAATATCTTTTTCTTCTTGAGAGTGCAGAAGGAGGAGAAAGAATTGGTAGATATTCTTTTATGAGCTGGGGACCTAAGGAGATTTTGAGTTTTGATAAGAATGTAAATTATGACATTATTAATTATCTTGCCCAAAAGTTTCCTGTTTTAAATGTAAGAAATAAAAAGGAACTTCCAAGATTTATTGGAGGTATTGTAGGTTATTTTAGTTACGATATTGTAAGACAATGGGAAAAAATTCCTGAATTAACTTTGGATAATTTAAACTTTCCTATTGCTGAGTTTCAAGTGGTAGATTTTCTTGTTGTTTTTGATCATTTGAAAAGGAAAATCAGTGTAATTTTTGTTGTTCCGGAAGAAGAAATTGAAAACCCTATCTTAAAAGAGAGAATTAATGAAAGATTAGCTCAAATAAAGGAACTATTTAAAAAAGAACCTCAAAGAGTATCAGCTTATAAAAAGGAGTTTTCTATTGAAGCTCTAACTTCTCAAGAAGAATATGAAAGCAACGTAGAGAAGGCAATTGAATATATTAAGGCTGGTGAAATCTTTCAAGTTGTTTATTCTCAGAGATTCTATACCGAGTATGAAGGAGATCCCTATCTTTTATATAGAGCTTTAAGGTTGATAAATCCTTCTCCTTATATGTTTTATTTGAAATTTAAAGATAGGTATCTTATTGGCTCTTCTCCAGAGGCTTTGGTGAAGGTAGAGGGGGACAGGGCTGAGATAAGACCTATTGCTGGAACCCGTAGAAGGGGAGAAACAGAAGAAGAAGATATAAAGTTGGAAGAAGAGCTATTGAATGATGAAAAAGAAAGGGCAGAACATACTATGCTTCTTGATTTAGCAAGAAATGATCTTGGAAGAGTGGCTGAAATAGGAACAGTGAGGGCAGAAAATGTGATGAAAATAGAGAAATACTCTCATGTAATGCATCTTGTTAGTACTGTATCATGTAAAGTAAAAGAAGGAATCCATCCTCTTGAAGTATTAAGAGCTTCCTTTCCTGCAGGGACAGTATCTGGAGCCCCTAAGGTTAGAGCAATGGAGATTATAGAAGAACTTGAAAAATATAGAAGAGGACCCTATGCAGGAGGTGTTGGTTACTTATCGTTGAATGGAAATTTAGATACATGTATTACTATAAGAACCTTCTTTTTGGACGGAAAAAACCTTTATTTACAAACTGGTGCTGGTATTGTTTATGACTCTATAAAGAAACGAGAATATGAGGAATGTATAAATAAGGCAAAAGCATTATTCGAAGCCATAAAGATGGCGGGGGAGTTGGGTTATGATTTTGTTAATAGATAATTATGATTCCTTTACTTATAATCTTTATCAATATTTAGCAGAGTATACAGATGTTTTAGTTTATAGGAATGATCATATATCTTTAGATGATATATATGTCTTAAAACCTAAAGCAATAGTTATATCACCAGGTCCATCTGTGCCTGAAAATGCAGGTATAAGTATTTCTGTGGTTAAAGAATTTAAAGATAAATTACCCATTCTTGGTATATGTTTAGGTCATCAGGCTATAGCATCAGCTTTTGGCACAAAAGTTATTAGAGCTCCTATTCCTATGCATGGAAAAGTTTCTCTTATTTATCATGATAGAAATCCCATCTTTGATGGCATAGAGAATCCATTCCAAGCTACCAGATATCACTCTTTAGTAGTGGATATAGACACCTTACATTATGATTTAAAAGTAATTTCATGGACTTTGGATAAATTAATTATGGGAATTCAATATAAAGATAATCCAGTTTATGGTCTTCAATTTCATCCAGAGTCCATATTTACTCCATCTGGAAAGGATATAATTAGAAATTTTCTTAAAATAGGGGGTGTTTTGTAATGATTATGAAAGAATACATTAAAAAGATATCTGAGGGTAAAAATTTGAAATTTGAGGAAGCGAAAAATGTGGTTGAGATTTTGGATATGGGAGAGATTACAGAAGCACAACTGGGTGCATTCTTATTGGGATTAAGGGTTAAAGGAGAAGATCCAGAAGAGCTTGCAGGTTTTGTTTATGGACTGTTTGAGAAAGCAAAAAAAATACCAAATGTTTCTCCTGCAATTGATGTGTGTGGTACAGGAGGGGATAAGTCTAATACTTTTAATATCTCTACTGCGGTAGCATTTGTTTTAGCAAGTATGGGAATAAAAGTAGCAAAGCATGGTAATAGGGCCATGTCCAGTAAGTCAGGAAGTATTGATGTTATTGAAGTTTTAGGTTTTAAGTGTAGTGATAATCCTGAGGAGATTGCTAAAAGTATTGAGACTAACAATCTTGGTATAATTTTTGCCCCTTATTTCCATCCTGTTGTAGGAAAGGCAGTAAAAGTAAGAAGAGAGTTGGGAGTTGGAACAATTTTTAATATGGCAGGTCCTATGCTTAATCCAGCAAAATTACAAGGTCAGATAATAGGAGTATATTCTGAGAGTTTAATGAAAAGAATGGCAGAGGCGGCATCTATTTTAGGAAGAGAGAATGTTTTATTCTATCATGGGAAAGATGATGGAATAGATGAAATTTCTCTTTGTGGAACTACAGTTATGGCTTATGTAAAAGGTAATAAAATAGATTATTTTGACTTTACTCCTGAGGATATCGGTTTAAAAAGGTATAAATTTGAAGATTTCTTAGGTGGTACTGCGGAAGAAAATGCTAAGATTTTGGAAAATATTTTTAAGGGGAAAGGAACGGAAGCTCAAACTGATATTGTTGCCTTAAATTCTGCCTTTGCCCTTTGGGTTTTAGGAAAGGTTGATAGTGTTAAAGAAGGGTTTGATAAAGTAAAGAACCATATTCTTTCTGGTAAAACTTATGAGTATTTAGAGAGGCTAAGGAGGGGTAATGAATGAATATATTAGATAAGCTGGTAGAGGACAAAAAAAAGATAATATATAACAGGATCTATAAAATACCAACCTCTTTTCCATATAAAGAAAAGGATTATTTTTTTAATACTCTTGCGAAAAATAGATTTAATATAATAGCAGAAGTAAAACCATCTTCCCCTGTAAAGGGTACACTTTTGTCGCTAAGTATTTCTGAAATCTTAAAAATTTATGATATGTCAGAGGAAATTTCAGCAATATCTATTCTTACTGCAGAAAGTTTCTCTGCTTCCCTTGTTAATCTACAACTGGCAAGAAATATTACTAAAAAACCTCTACTTCAAAAAGATTTTATTCTTATTCCAGAGCAGATATATGAAGGTAGGTTATTAGGAGCTGATGCTATCTTACTTATTGCAAGAATATTAATGGAAGAAGAACTGGAATCTTTATATAGGCTTATTATAAAGCTTGATATGGAACCTATTATAGAAATCTATGATGAAAGAGATTTAGAAAAGGTTTTAAAATTAAACCCTCGAATAGTGATGATAAATAATAGAGATCTTAGCAGTTTTAAGGTTGACATTAAAAATACCATAAGACTTTTGTCATACATTCCTAAGGATATTTTAGTTATTAGTGCAAGTGGCATCAAAGATAAAGAGGATATTAAAATTTTGTACGAGCATGGAGTTAGAGCTGTGCTTGTAGGAGAAAGTATTGTAACATCGGAAAATCCTAAGGAAAAAATAAAGGAGCTATTTGAGGGATGTGGATTAAAATCTGTGGAATAACTGATATTATTACTGCATTACATTGTGAAATAGAAGGGGTTTCGGCTATTGGTTTGGTTTTTGTTCCATGGTCACCAAGATTTATATCTTTTGAAAAGCTTAAGAAGCTCTCTCCTCATATTAATAGATTAAAAATTATGAAAATTGGGGTTTTTATGAATCAGAGAGAAGAAGAAATCAAAAAAATTCTTGATATTACTTCCTTAGATGGTATTCAGTTTCATGGAGATGAGAATTTGGAGTTTATGAAAAAGTTTAAGGATTATTTTCTTATAAAGGCAATAAACATAGATTTATATGAGGACTGGGATGAAAAAGTTAAATATTTTTCTCAGTTTTCCTATGTTCTTTTGGACAGGAGTAAAAATTCTACTTTATCTTTTGAGGAGTTTCTAAGCAGGGCTAAAAGAGTTATAAACTCAAAAACGATTATAGCAGGTGGGATTAGAGAAGAAAATGTTTATGATGTTCTAAAGTTAAGGCCATTTGGTATAGATCTTTCAAGTGGTGTGGAGTATGAAGTAGGTAAGAAGGACCTTTTAAAAATATCAAAATTTATGAGAAAGGTGAGGGATTACAATTATGAGGACAGAAAAACTTCCTGATGAAAGGGGTTATTTTGGTGAGTTTGGGGGAAGATTTGTTCCTGAAACTTTGATGGAGCCTTTATTACAACTGGAATCAGCGTACTATAAAATAAAACGAGATGAGAATTTTAAAAAGGAATATGAATATTATTTAAGAAATTTTGTGGGTAGACCTACTCCTCTATATTATGCTTCAAAACTTTCTAAGAAGTTAAAGGCAAGGATATATTTAAAAAGAGAAGATCTTTGCCATACGGGAGCTCATAAGATAAATAATGCAGTAGGACAAGCTTTACTTGCTAAATATATGAATAAAAAAAGATTAATAGCAGAAACAGGTGCTGGTCAGCATGGTGTTGCTACTGCTACTGTAGCTGCACTATTTGACTTTAAATGTACTGTATATATGGGAGAAGAAGATTGTAAGAGACAGGAAATGAATGTGTTGAGAATGAAGCTATTGGGAGCTGAAGTTGTTCCTGTAAAGGTTGGATCAAGAACCTTAAAAGAAGCAATAAATGAGGCTTTAAGAGATTGGGTATCCCATCCGGAAGATAGTTATTATCTTTTAGGATCTGTGGTTGGCCCTCATCCTTATCCTATGATTGTAAGAGATTTCCAAAGAGTAATAGGAGATGAAGCAAGAAAACAGATTTTAGAGATTGAAGGAAGATTACCTGATTATCTTATTGCGTCAGTAGGTGGGGGTAGTAACTCTATAGGGCTTTTTTATCCCTTTTTAGAGGATAATGTGAAGATTATAGGAGTAGAGGGAGGGGGAAAAGGTATAGAAACGGGTCTACATTCAGCAAGTATAAACTTTGGTAAAGTTGGAATACTTCATGGTGCTAAAATGTATCTTATCCAGGATGAAAATGGCAATGTTTCACCTACTCACTCTGTTTCTGCTGGTCTTGATTATCCAGGGGTTGGTCCCGAACATAGTTATTTGGCTAAGATAGGAAGGGTGAAATATGATATTGCTACTGATGATATAGCAATAAAAGGATTTTATGCTCTTTCAGAGTTGGAAGGTATAATTCCAGCTTTAGAGAGTGCTCATGCTATAGGGTATCTGATAGAACATAGAGATGATTTCCCTGAAAAGGAACCTCTTATAATTGTTAATTTATCAGGGAGAGGAGATAAGGATCTTGGAATAATTTATGCTCTATGGGAGGGGAAAAATGGGTAGCCTTCAATATAAGATAAAAAACAGAAAAAAGAAATTAGTTTTTGTCCCTTTTTTTGTAGCTGGTTTTCCTGACTTTAAGTTTTTAGAGAATTTTATTATTAAAAATAAAGATAAGATTGATATATTGGAACTTGGTATTCCTTTTTCCGATCCTGTAGCAGATGGTCCTGTACTTCAAGAAATTAATTATAGGGCTATTTTAAATGGAGTGAGTTTGGAAAACACATTGAATTGGCTAAAAGATACTGAAATTCCTAAAGTAGTAGATATAGTTTTTCTTTTATACTTTAATCTTCTTTATGATAGATTAGAAGAAAAACTTCAAAAAATTAAGGATATTGGAGTAAAAGGTCTTGTTATACCAGATCTTCCTTTGGAGGAGAGTGAGGCACTTTTACCCATTTTCGATAAATATGGTTTAGATTTAGTACTTTTTATTTCGCCTACTACAAGGAAAGAGAGAAGAGAAAAGATTATAAAAATAGCGGGAAGTTTTCTATATTTTGTGTCGGTTAAGGGAGTTACAGGTGAGCGAGACGAACTCCCTCAAGAAGGAATAAATTTTGCAAGAGAGGTAAGAATGGAAACAGATAAACCTTTGATTTGGGGATTTGGTATAAGAAATAAAAGTCAGATTGAAAATTTATATGGTTTGGTAGATGGTGTAATAGTGGGAAGTGCTTTTGGGAGGAAGTTATTAGAGGGACAAGATCTACAAAGTTATTTCGATGAGTTGTATGAGGCAACATTATAAGTAGTATAATAGGCATTAAAAAAGTGCGTAGGAGGGAATATTATGAAAGCAATATGGTTTGAAGAGAGTATCCCTCGATATTTGCTAAGTAAAACTTTGGGAAATATTCACCATTCTTTTTATTATAATGTATTTTCATGTATAAGGTATGGAGATTTTCCTGAGCCAAAACTTCCAGGACCTAAATGGGTAAAGATAAAAACTCTTATGGGAGGAATTTGTGGTAGTGATATTGGCCTTATAAAACTTCATGACAGTCCTGCAACTTCTCCCTTTGCATCCTTTCCCTTTGTTATAGGACATGAAAATTTAGGAATAATTGTAGAGAAAGGCGAAGAAGTGGAGGGTTTTGAGGTGGGAGATAGGGTAATTGCTGATCCGACCCTCTCCTGTAGGGCAAGGGATATAGATCCGCCTTGTGAAAAGTGTCAAAATTGGGAGTTTTCTCAATGTTTTAATTTTAATAAGGGAAGTGTGTCACCTGCACTTATGATTGGAGCATGTAGGGATACAGGAGGAAGTTGGGGAGAATATTATGTGGCCCATGAATTTCAATTATTTAAAGTGCCAGACAAAATCACAAACGAGAACGCTATTTTAGTAGATGCTTTTTGTTCTGCATTACATCCTGTTATGAGAAATTTTCCCAAGGATACAGATACAGTTTTAGTAATCGGGGCAGGAAGTATAGGAATAAATGTTGTAAGTTCATTGAGAGCTTTAGGAAGCAAGGCAAGGATCATAGTTCTTGCAAGATATAAATTTCAGGGGGATTTTGCAAAGCATTATGGGGCAGATGAAGTTATATATACCAAAGGATTAGATAAGTCTAGATTATATAAAAAGATTGTAGAGATGACTGGAGGAGAAGTATTAAAACCTGTTTTAGGAAAGCCTGTTGTAGTTGGAGGTGCAGATGTAGTATTTGAATGTGTGGGAAGTGATGATTCTATTGATGATGCATTGAGACTTACGAAACAGGGAGGAAAAACAGTACTTGTAGGTTTGGTGGGAACTACAAAAAAAGTGGATTGGACCTTTGTATGGTTTAAAGAATTAAAAGTTGCTGGAACAAATAGTAGTAGTGGTGAGATATTTAGAGGAGAGAGAAAAAGAGGTTATGAGATAGCTCTTACTTTAATGGAGGAAGGTTTAGATCTTTCACCTCTTCTTACACATACCTTCAAGTTAGAAGAATATAAAAAAGCAATACAGATGAACTTCTTTAGGGGAAAGTATGGTTTAGTAAAGTCTGCTTTCGTGTTTTAAGATATTTGGAGAACACTTTCTACCTCTTCATATATTCTATTGGCAAGCTGAATCCCATCTTCTAATAAAGATTCAGCTTGCCTTTGAATTTCATAAACAAAATTTTTATCTCTGATACTAACGAGATTTATCTTGACATTAAGCCAAGCGGACTGAATAGCGGATTTAAGGCAAAGGGCGCTTACACCGATATCACTTACCGCATTAGGGGTTGAGTTTCCCAAGGTATTTTCAAGAATTTTTAGGGCCTCTAAACTCTTTTTCATAACTTCAAGAGGCACTAATGATGCTTCTTTTAACGCATTTTCTAATATTTCTTTCCTTTTTTCCTTTTCTTCAGGATTATTTTTGGGGAGTTTTAATGCATTTGCTACTTTATTAAAGGCTTCTGCATCTTTTTCTATAAGCTCTAATAATTCCTTTTGTAGTTTTTCATTTTTTTGTACTATTTCTCTCATCAATTCCTCTTTGTCTTTAAATTTTTCTTTTCCTATGGTTAAATTTGCAACCATGGATGATAATGCAACTCCGATACTTCCAACTAAGGCTGCTGCAGATCCTCCTCCAGGTGCAGGTTCCTTTGAGGCAAGTAGATCTATAAATTCTTTTATTGCATAATTTATAAATTTTATATTTTTAGATGATTCCAAGTTTTTTCCCTGCCTTTTCAAAAATTTCTAAGGCTCTGTCAATTTGTTCTTCAGTATGGGTTGCCATATAACTTGTTCTTAAAAGAGATTGATTGGGAGGAACTCCGGGAGGAAGTACAGGGTTACAATAAACTCCTAAATCAAAAAGCTCTTTCCACATATATATGGTCTTCCAGCGATCTCTTATATATATGGGTATAATAGGAGTACAGCTATTTCCAATATCAAAGCCTAAAGATTTTAATCCCTCTCTCATTCTATTGCTAATTTTCCATAGATGATCTATTCTTTCAGGCTCTTCTTGCATGACTTTTAATGCTGCTAAAGCAGCTGCAGTATTTGCAGGAGACATACTGGCAGAGAATATGAAAGATCTTGCTGTATGTTGCACATAAAAAATAGTGTCTTCATCTCCTGCTATAAAGCCACCGAGGCTTGCAAAAGATTTGCTAAAAGTCCCCATTATAATGTCTACTTTATCTTCTACCCCAAAATAATTGGCAGTACCCCTACCATGATCACCCAGTACTCCTATAGAATGGGCATCATCTACCATTAATCTGGCATTATATTTTTCACAGAGTTTGATAATTTCGGGGAGTGGTGCAATATCACCTGCCATTGAAAATACCCCATCTACTATTATCAATTTTCCCGCATTATCAGGACAAGAAGCAAGTACTTTTTCTAAATCTTCCATATCATTATGTTTAAATCTTTTCATTTCTCCCTGAGATAGTCTACATCCATCAATAATAGAAGCATGATCTTCCTTATCTGTTATTGCAATATCTCCTTTACCTATTAAAGCAGATATAGTCCCTAAATTGGTTTGATAGCCTGTAGAAAATACTAAGGCTGCCTCTTTATGAAGAAATTCTGCAAGTTTTTCCTCTAATTCTTTATGAAGTTTTAAGGTTCCATTCATAAAGCGTGATCCTGTACAACTGGTGCCATATTCTTTAATAGCTTTGATAGCTGCTTCTTTTACTTTTGGATGAGTAGTGAGACCAAGATAGTTGTTAGAACCAAGCATTATTAATCTTCTACCATTAATAACTACTTCTGTACCTTCGGTCTCTTCTAATGGGAGAAAGAATGGATAAATACCTTGATCTATAGCTACTCTTGCTTCATTTAAGAAATGATCAGGTCCTATCTTTCTAAATTTATCAAATAAGTCCATTTTGTTTTCCCATCCTTTCTCATATTTTTTTAGATAATTTTAACACAAAAATTGTTGACTTTGCATTATTTTTAGGTTATCCTTATATGGAATTTAGACTAAAAAGGTAGGTGATTATATGAGAAACAAGGTATTTATAGTAGGGGCAGGTTTTGTAGGATCTTCTTTTGCTTATAGCTTAATGCAGAGAGGTATTGCTAAGGAAATTGTTTTGTTTGATATAGATAAGAATAGGGCTTTAGGAGAAGCCATGGATCTTTCTCATGGAATATCTTTTACTAAACCTACAACAATAAAGGCTGGAGAATTAAAAGAAACAAAAGATTCAGATATAGTAGTTATTACTGCAGGAGCAAAGCAAAGACCTGGTGAAACGAGATTACAACTTATTGATAGAAATCTACAAATATTTAAAGATTTAATTCCAAAAATATTAGAATCTGGATTTAATGGGATTTTCTTAGTAGTAACAAACCCAGTAGATGTACTTACTTATGTTACTTATAAGCTTTCTGGTTTTCCAAGACAAAGAGTAATAGGTTCAGGAACTGTACTTGATAGTTCAAGATTTGCTTATCTTCTTTCTCAACATTGCAATGTAGACCCAAGATCGGTTAATGCCTATATAATAGGTGAGCATGGCGATTCTGCTGTTGCTGCTTGGAGTTTAACCCATATTGGTGGAATTCACATATCTGATTTTTGTCCTGTATGTGGTAAAAATTGCTTTACTCAAGAAGTTATGGAAAATATTTTGAAAGAAGTAAGAGAATCAGCTTATAAAGTGATTGAACTTAAAGGCGCAACATATTATGCTATAGGTTTAGCTTTAGTGAATATTGTTGAGGCTATTTTGAGGGATGAAAATAGAATTTTACCTATATCTTCAGTACATAAAGATATATTAGGTATAAAAGATGTACCTTTAAGCTTACCTACTATAGTAAATAGAAATGGGGTTGAAAAGGTATTGAATATAAGACTCTCTGAAAAGGAAGAGAGGGAATTATTAAATTCTGCAAAAATAATTAAACAAATGATAGATTCCTTAGATTTTAATAAAGAGCCAGTTTTAAGTTGATCTATTAAATCAACTTTTAACCCTCTTAACCTCTTTTAACACCCTATCCCCTGGGCCTCCCCTCCCAGGGGATTAATGTATGATATACTATTTTTAAAACTTGTATTTAAAATAATTTTTTTAAGGGGGGATTATTATGGAGAAAGAAGAGAAAGCATATCAGTCTCAATATGAAGTTGTAGAAGATGCAATATTATCTCTAAGGGATATAGGTGACAGGGCAGTAGAGATAAGAGGAGTACCTACAGGAATTGAGGGACTAGATAATTTATTTTTTACTACAAAGATAGAAAAAGGAAAAACAAAAGTGGTGCCATTAGGAGGTATTCCTCAGTTTAGTGTTTTTAATTTGACTGGTATATCGGATACTGGAAAGAGTTTAATGGGAGAACAATTTGCAATAAAGCAGGCTTCTCTTGGTTATTCGGTTGCTTTTATTACGGTAGAGTCTCCAGCACACTTTGTGGCTACATCTATGAAATCAAGAGCTGTAGCTATGGGAATAGAGGAAAATGTTATAGATGATAATATTGTTTTTATTGATGCAGCTTCCTATTCTAAATTAAGAGAGGATGTTCCTACACTTCTTGCAACTCTTGCACATGCTATTAAAAAATATAAAATAAAATTTACTGTTATTGATTCAATAACTGGTTTATATGAAGCAAAAGAGATGATGGCAAGAGTAATAGTGAGACAGCTTTTTAATTTTATGAAAAAGTGGTACCAAACAGCCATATTTATATCTCAAAAGAGATCAAGTCAAGAGGAGTTCTCAGCTGAAGCAGCTGGAGGTTTTGCCATTTCCCATATAGTAGATGGTACAATGGTACTTTCAAAGGTGCTTATAAGTAGCCAATATATGGAAAGAATATATAAACGTCCTTTAGGAGAACTGGTTAGACTTTTTAGAATAGATGGTTGTAGAATGTGTGGGCATAGTACAGATACTTTTCTTCTTGAAATTGATAGGAATGGTTTAGTAAGAATAGGGCTATCCTTAAAAGAACTTTCTAAGGGGGTGAAATTAGATGCCAATTCTTAGTGGTGAAGAGATTCCTATACAAGAAGATGAGCTTGATAATATTGCTATGAAGACTTTTCTGAAAACATTGGAGATTTTGGGAGGACCAAGGAAACTGATTCTTTATAGAAATCTTACTTGGGTTCCAAGTTTAATTGAGGCATGTTATGCAGTGGTATTAAGGGATAGATATATGAAAACAGAGACTGAAATAGCAGAATTTTTGGGACTGACTAAGCAAACTGTTAGAAATATACTAAAGGCAGATCCAGATATAGTATTGGATGTTCTTGAGGATGAGTTTAAGAAAAAGGAACTTAAGACTCATGTAGCTGGGGGACTTGCCAAATTAGCTTATAGAAAAATAAAGGAGGAGTTGGAGAGTAAGTAAGGTGGTAAAAGTAGGGGAAGAGTATGTGGTAAAAGTTGATGGGATTAATTCTCAAGGACAAGGGATAGCCCATATTGAGGGATTTGTAGTATTTGTTGATTATGGTCTTCCTGGTGAAATAGTAAAGATTAGAATTCATACAGCAAAAAAAGATTATGCGGTAGGTAAAATTATAGATTTTGTTGAAAAAGATACCCATAGGGCTGATCCTCCATGTGATGTTTTTTTTAGATGTGGTGGTTGTCATCTAATGCATGTTAGTTATGAATATCAATTGGAATTAAAAAGAATGATAATTGAGGATGCATTTAAGAGAATTGGTAAGGTTGATGTATATATTAAACCTGTTATTGGTATGGAGTATCCTTATAGATATAGAAATAAGGCAAAAATTCCTATTGGCATAAGAAATGGGAAAATAGTAGTTGGTTTCTATAAACCTAATACCCATCATATAGTGAATATTAAAAAGTGCATAGTTCAACATGAGGATACTGATGGGCTCATTGAAACAGTTAAAGAGGCAATAAAGAAATTTAGGATAGAAGTATACAATGAATTAGAACACAAGGGAGAAATTAGATTTATGGTAGCTCGCAGATCCTTTGCTTTTGACGAATTAATGGTCATTTTAGTATCAAAGAATATGCTTGATAATGCTAAGAAGATTGCAAGATATTTTAAATATAAACATCCAAATTTAAAATCTTTTTATATTAATATTAATCCAAAGCGTACTAATGAGATATTTGGAGAGGAAACAAGACTCATATGGGGAGAAGAGGTCATAAAGGACAAAATAGGTGATTTTGTTTTTGAAATTTCCCCAGTTTCTTTCTTTCAAGTAAATTCAATACAAACAGAAAAACTTTATAATAAAGCTGTAGAATATTTATCAGAAGATAGTAATTTAGTTTTTGATGCTTATTGTGGAATTGGAACTATATCTTTATTTTTATCTAAAAAGGCAAAAAAAGTATATGGAATTGAAATTGAAAGATCAGCCATAGAAGATGCATGGAAAAATACCAGAATAAACAAGGTTAAGAATGTGGAATTTATTTGGGGTAGATCAGAAGAGGTTATTCCCAGGTTAATTTCTGAGGGTAAAATTCCTGATGCAGTGGTTTTAGATCCACCAAGAAAAGGATGTGATAAAGTTCTTTTGGATGCAATTATAAACAGTAATGTTAAGCAGATCATTTACATATCCTGTTATCCCTCCACTTTAGCCCGCGATATTAATATTCTTGTAAATTCTGGATATAAGATTAAAGAGGTTCAACCTATAGATATGTTCCCCCATACATTTCATGTAGAAAACGTTGCGTTATTAGAGAAAGATTAGTTCTTAAAAACATATCTTATTCTCCTAATATTAAAAGAGTGATAAAATAAAAAGTAAAAGAACCTAAATAATAGGAGGATAATTTCAATGGATATAGAAAAATACATAGATTTTAAAGAAAAAGTGGTGAAAAACGTTTCAAAAGTTATTGTTGGCAAAGAGAAAATAATAGAGCTAATAGCAGTTTCATTTATTTGTGGTGGACATGTGTTGATAGAAGATGTTCCGGGACTTGGTAAAACTCTAATGGTTAAAGCTTTTGCGAAGACAATAGGAGGAAGCTTTAAGAGGATTCAATTCACTCCTGATCTTTTACCATCGGATCTTACAGGTATAAACTTTTATAATCAAAAAAAGGGAGAATTTGAATTTAGACCGGGTCCATTATTTGCTAATATAATCTTAGCTGATGAGATTAATAGGGCAACTCCAAGGACTCAATCAAGCTTATTAGAAGCTATGGAAGAAAAACAAGTAACGGTTGATGGTGTTACAAGAAAACTTCCCGATCCTTTTATGGTACTTGCAACTCAAAACCCAGTTGAAACTTATGGTACTTTTCCTCTTCCAGAGGCTGAATTAGATAGATTTTTTATGAGAATAAAGATAGGATATCCCAGTAGAGAAGAAGAGATAGAGATAATAAATAGAAATAAGAAGAAGGATATGCTTGAGGATATAGATACTATAGTTAATACTGATGAAGTGAATTATTTAAAAGAGAATTTTATTAATGTTAAGGCTTCAAAGGAAGTTATGGATTATCTTTTAGATATTGTAGAGGCAACAAGGAAATCAGAATCTATACTTCTTGGAGTAAGTCCAAGAGGAAGTGTGGCTTTGTTTAAAGCGAGTCAGGTTTATGCATTATTTAATGGAAGGGATTATATTATTCCTGAGGATATAAAATATTTGGCTCCTTTCATTCTCAATCATCGTATAATCACTATTGGGGCCTCTAAGAGTAAAGACATATATGAAGTAATAAATAACTTATTAGAAAATATAAAGGTACCTGTGGAGGAGATTTAAGTTTGATTTATATATTATTTTTTGTCATCCTTATAGGATTAATAATAAATGAGCTCTCTAAATATTATGTTTTAGAAGGTCTCAGCTTTAATAGATATTTTTCAAAAAAATTAATAGAACCAGGAGAAGAGTTTTTCATTGAAATTGTGATAGAAAATAAAAAAATTATACCTGTTACTTTTTTACAAGTAGTGGAAGAACTTCCGGGAGCACTGGATTATAAATTTAAAGTTGATAAGGTAAGAACTAAGAATTTTCTATATCATACTATGACTTTTTTCATACTACCTTTTCAAAGGATAAGAAGAAAATATTTAGCTACATGTTATAAAAGAGGAAGATATATTTTTGGAAATGTGGAACTTTTAGGAGGAGATTTTTTTGGACTAAAGGTTAAGACTAAATCTTTAAATTATATGCAAGATATTGTAGTGTTACCTAAGAAGATGGATATAGAAGAGGGTTTAATACCTTATGGAGACTATAATGGAGATATATCAGTTAAGAGATGGATTATCGAAGATCCTACTATGATAATAGGAGTAAAGGAATATACTGGCAGAGAACCTGCTAAAACAATTCATTGGCCTTTATCTTTAAAACATGGAGAATTATTAGTTAAGAACTTTGATTTTACCTTTGAGAACAATGTTATGATTCTTCTTAATGTAGAATGTTCAAAACCATACTGGTTTAATATGGATGAAGAAAGTATTGAGAAATGTATATCTGTAACAAGAGGAGTAGCTGAAGCTTTTAACGAGAAGAGGATTCCTTTTGGTTTTTCTACTAATTCCTTGATTTATGGACTTTCAAGAGATGAAAACACTATATATCCTGGAATAGGTGATGCTCATCTATATTTGTTGTTAGAATATTTAGGAAGGGTTTCCTATAATGTTAATTTACCCTTTGAAGAGACCATAAAGAGATTCTTTAGAACAGGGAATTTACTTATTTCTACGTTTGTTATAATTACTCCTTATGTATTGAAGGAGTATATTCCTATTATAAACTCCTTAGATACAGAATTCACAAAAGTAATTGTTATATCTATAAATAGTGATAATTTTCCTTATCTTTCAAAAAGAATATTAAAATATGAGGTAAAAAAGGATAAAAATGTGGCTTATATTTCTTGATTTATTAGCAAGAGTTTCTTTTCTTTTTTCTTTGATAGGTACCGCTGTTATTCTGCTTTACAACCTTAAGATATATTATATTTCTTATCTTTCTTTAGTCTTTGTTTTATTTATTGGGGTACTTATTAAGAGGAGATATAAAAATCTTGTCTTTCTTCCTTTTCTCCTACTTTTGTTTATTCCAGTTTCCATCTATGAAAAACTATTTTTATTAATTTTAGGTGGTTTGACCTTATTCCTTCTTTATACCCAAAGGGATGTGACTTATGGTTTAGTTTTAGAGCATTTTAATAAAACCTATCCCATAGCCTTATTATTATTTCTTGTTACTTTTATTATGAGATATATAAGTACAAGTAAGTTTATTGTTTTAGAAAGTGTTGTATCATCGTCGTTATTGATGTATTTTGTATCAAGCATAATTCTTCTGAGAACTTTAAGATATTTAGAGCATAAACCGGAAGATAAAAATCTTATGTCTTTAAATATTAGATATGCTTTGGCTGTTCTTATTTTCTCTATGTTTCTGAGTATACCTTTTATAAGAGAAAGATTATTTTGGGGAGTAAGTTATATTTTTTCTTTTATTTATTTTATATTTATAACTATAATTTCGGTAATCTTTATTATTATCGGATATGTGATAGGAAAAATAATTTACTTTATCATAACCCTTATGGCTAACAGAGGATTAATTGGAAGATCCTCAAAAGAAATTATGAATATAAATCCTGAGTTAAATAAATTCCTTAAATTCCTTTGGGAGAGGAGACATATAACTTCCGATTTATTAGATAAGATTATAATTGTGTCGTTTTATATTTTGGTTACAGTAACAGTAATTTTGATTATATATTGGGTAATGAAGAGGTTTTATAGAACTTATAAAAAAGAAGAAAACTATATAGAAGAAAAAGAATTTATATTTCCCTCTCTAAATCCAATAAAGGTAATTCAAAATCTTTTTGGTAGAAGTAACCTTAATCCTATTAGAGATTACTATAGAAAATACCTTTTAGATAGTAGAGATATGGGAGTTGATATAAGATATTCTGATACCACTTATGATGTTTATAAGAAGACCTCTGGTCTTTTTAATGATGATTCTTTGAAAAAGATGAGAAATATATATATAGAAGTAAGATATGGATTTGGTAAAATAACATCAGAACTTATTAAGGAGTTTAAGAAACTTTATAAGAGTTTAAATAAATAGATTTAGGGGGTTTAAATATGAAAAGAAGTGAATATGATAAGGCAAGAGAGAAAGCGATTTCTTTTCTGGAAAAAGCTCATATAGTAATTACTGAGGAGGAAAAGAGAAGGATTGAGGTAGCTGATTTTGGTTTAGGGATGTTATCTGTGTTTGGACTTCAAATACTTACATATGTGAGTACCGAAAGAGTTTGTGCAAAAGAACTTATTTTGTTCCCTCGCCAAACCTGTCCCGAACATAGACATCCCCCATTTAATGGAGATTTAGGTAAAGAAGAGACTTTTAGATGTAGATGGGGAAAGGTTTATCTTTATGTTCCTGGAGAGCCAACAAGAAATCCCAAAGCCTTTATACCAGAAGATAAGAAAAGATATTTTACAGTTTGGCATGAGATTGAGTTGAATCCTGGTGAACAATATACTTTATATCCTAATACACCTCATTGGTTTCAGGCAGGAGATGAAGGAGCTATTGTTTCAGAATTTTCTACAAGAAATTCCGATGAATATGATATATTTACAGATCCTAATATAAAGAGAATCCCTGTAATAGAGGAAGATTAAAGGTGTATGGAAGTACATGGGTTGTAACCAGGGAAAAGGCAGAAAGAATAAGAGAGGAGCTTATAAAAAGAGGAGGAATAGAGGAAAACCCTAAAAATATTTATGAGATTTGGAGGATAAGATTAGGAAATAGCACATTTATATACTATACCTCTAATAAGCTTTACAGTACTCCTTCTAATGAGATATCGGAAATTTGGGAATTAATAGATTTGATAATAAAGAGTGAAAATAGTAATTTTAAGAATTATTTATTGGGATTTGATGAGACTGGAAAAGGAGAGCCTTTTGGTCCACTTGTTCTTGCAGGAGTAATGATTCCTAAAGAGATACTGAAAAATATTTCTTTGGAATTTAGTTCATCTGATACCAAGAAAAAACATAAATATGAATATTGGGAAAAATTACTTTTTTATCTGAATTCTATAGAAAATTTAAAATACAAGATTGATCTTATAATGCCAAGGGAAATAGATAGATTTAATATAAATATGTTGATGGATCTAGCATACGAAAAATTATTGAGTATTCTTATTCATAATGTTTCTCTTAAAGACTTAAGAATTGTAATTGATAATTATGGTATAAGTAATACCCTTTATAGATACTTGGAGGCTATTAAAGAAAAGGGTGCTGAAATTATTACTATTTCTGATTCAGAAGATAGGTTTATAGAAGCAAAATTAGCTTCCTTTATTGCTAAAGCACATAGGGAAAAATTTTTAAAGAAGATCTCAGAAATATATAGAATCGAAGAAGAAATTATAAAGGGAAATTTGTCTGATATCTATGTAAGAGATAGGTTTTTGCAGTATAAAAATCAAGATTTTTGGTTTGTAAGAAGGTCATTTGGTGAAAAGAAAATTAAAGAAAAACCTTCCTTTATAAATATGATAGACGAAGAAGGTAGAGTTTTATGTTTCTTCTGTGGAAGGGTTTCATATCAAGCAATTTTAGACAATCATAAGTTTAAATGCCTATACTGTGGAAAAGAGATAAAAGATCTGGAGCTCGCCTTAAAGTATAAATATGGGGTTATAAGGATAGAAGATAAAAGGGTTATAGAAATGATTTTAGATATTCTTAAGCATAAAAATATACTTGATGGATTTAATTTTATATTACCTGAGGATAGTCTCCAGGCTTTTCTTCCTTTTAGAGATATGGGAAGGATTTTAATAGAAACTAAAAATTCATACCCAAAATATATAGAGCTAAATCTTCAAGGAGATAGTATAGTTTTTTCCCTTATCAGGAATGTCTAAAATTTTTAGTTTATAGGGTGTATTATTTTTATTTAATTCAAATATGAGAAGACCAGATTTCATTTCATTAGGGTTTATATATCTCATGAAAAACACTTCTTGACCTTTTAAACCATAGTAAATAGCTCCTAATGTACTTATAGGAATTTCAATCCCATCATCATTAATAAGGCGAAAATTATCATGTCTTATTAATATTTCTTTATTTGTTTTGTTGAGAATATATATTTCAAAGATGTAAAAGACGTGGTTTTCCTCTGGCTTTATATTAGAAGAATCAAAAGGTAAAGATTCTAATTTGTCGATTTTTGATATGTAAAAAATTAAGCCATCCATGTTTTCTCCTTTTACTTCTTTTCCTTGAATGGTTAATGGTATCTCTTCAGCTATTATCATTGAGAAAAGAGTAACAATAAATAAGATAAAAATTATAACCCTTTTCATACATACCCCCAAGATTTGTTTTTTGTTTATTATATCATTATTTCATTATTTAGGGGAGTAAGGTAGGGTAAACCTACCCTACTCCTTAACAGCTCCACGAGTTAGCCCAGATACAATCAAGTTTTGAAGAGCTAAAAACATAATAACAATAGGTAATGCTCCAAGGATTGATGCTGCTGCAAAATCTCCCCATCTTACATCATACATACCTGATATAAAATTTCTTAAGCCAACTGCAAAAGTATATTTGGATGGATCCTTTAATACAATACTTGCTAAAAGAAAGTCAGAATATGTTCCAATAAAAGATGTTATAGCTACAACTGACAAAATAGGTGTTGAAAGAGGTAATATTATTTTATAATAGGCTTGAAATCTTGTAGCACCATCTATTAATGCAGATTCTTCAAGAGAATCTGGAATACTATCAAAAAATCCTTTCATAAGCCATATATTGTATGGTATTCCTCCCCCTAAATATACCATTATCAATCCAGAGAGAGTATTAAGACCTAAAAATGGAATATATTTTCCTAAATGATAAAGTAATAAGTAAACAGCAACCATTCCCATAATAGCAGGAAACATTTGAAGTATTAATAAGGTAAGAAGAGAATATTTTTTGCCCCAAAAATCAAATTTTGAAAAAGCGTAGGCTGCAAGGGAAACGAAAAATACTGTAAGGATGGCTGTAGTTACAGATACTATAAGAGAATTTTTTATCCAATTGAAAAAGCCAATATCTTTTAAGTTAGAATAATGTTCTAAAGTAATGTTCTCAGGAATAAGTTTTTGCCCTACCAAGCCACCCCCAGCCCTAATAGAGGCAGAGATAGTCCAAGCTACTGGAAAAAATGTAAATATTAAAAATATCCAAATGATTATGTGCTTGGGGATTTGGAGTATGAGTTTATTTTTTTTCATTCGTATCTCACCTCACGTTTAAACATACCAGAAATCCAGAAATTAAATATACTTATCGTAGCTATTATGATAAATACGATAATTGATATGGTGGCTGCTAAACCATAGTCTTGGCCTCTACCACCTTCAAAAGCAAGTTTATATGTATAAGAGATTAGGATATCAGTGGTACCAGCTACTGTAGAAATATCAGACATAGGAGGTTTACCAGCTGTAAGTAGATATATTACGTTAAAATTGTTAAAATTAAATGCAAAAGTTCCTACTAAAAGAGGACCAATGGCTGTTAGGAGAAGAGGCAATGTTATACTTCTTAATTGTTGGAAATAGCTTGCTCCATCAACTTTTGCTGATTCATAGAGCTCTTCTGGAATGCTTTGTAAAGCGCCTAAGCAAACGGTCATAGCATATGGATATCCAAGCCATAAATTTACTACGAACAATGCTACTCTTGCCCATGTGGTTTCTAAGAACCATGGTATCTTAATTCCAAAAAGAGAAAACAAGATTCTATTTACTACTCCTACCTCTGTATTAAGTAATCCTACCCATATAAGTAGAGATATAAAGGCAGGAATAGCCCATGGGACTATAAGTAGTGTTCTATATATACCTTTAAACTTTAAATTTTTATCGTTCATAAGTAATGCTAAAAATAATCCTACTGTAAAGTTTAAAAGAGTTGTTCCTGCTGCCCAAAAAATAGTCCATAGAAATACCCTAAGAAAAGGCTTAGATACTCTATCATCCTTTATTAATCTTAAGAAATTTTCCATTCCCACAAATTCAACAAAACCTGGAATTAATTTTTCCCCGTTTGGTCTTGTAAAAAATCCACCCTTTGGGATTAATCTTTCATTAGTGAGTCTATCTATTATTACATCTTCCTCTGGAATATAAACATATCTTTGTTTATATAATGAGAAATGATTGAGATCTGAAAGCTGTAAAAAAGAGTTATCTTCCAATTCAAATTTAAGATTTTGTAGTAAGGAAATTTTAGAGAATTTTTTCTCTCGAGGGACTATCTTATATCCTTCGAATTCTGAAGGGAAATTTTCTTTTACTATCAATATCAGCTTTTTGTTATCTATTTTATATATATTTCCTGAAGAGTCTTTTAGTAGAATTTTAATCTTATTGCCATTTTCATATATAGCATATTCATAATTTTGAGTATTTTGAGGTAAATAAGTTTCCTTTTCTAATTGTTCAATTACTTGAGATTTGGTGAGTATATGTCCAGTTCCATAATTTGTAAAAGCTATTTGGATAGTATAAATAATCGGATAAATCATGAATATGAACATTAAGAGAAAGGCAGGTACTATGTATCTCCATGGATAGGTCTTAGGATGTAAAATAAGTAAAGAAAAGAAGAAAGTAACTAAGAAAAAAATTAATCCCCATATAATTCCTGCCACATTTCCTATAATATAACTAAAAAATATTCCTATTACGACTATTATTATGGAGTATAAAATAGGAAAAATTGTCTTATACAGATCCATTTTAAGCTACCTCCTATAAAGAAGGAGGGAGAGAATATCTCTCCCTCCCTGATAGTATTATTACTTTCTTGCTTTTTGTATGGCATCTTTTATTTGTGCTACTGCCTCTTTTAAAGCAACATCAGGAGCTTTTTTACCTGAGGTTATCAAAGTGAGGGCATCACCCATGTAGCTCCATACTGGTCCCATTTCTGGTATATTAGGCATAGGTATTCCATCAGCAGCACTTGCTCCAAACGCTTTTATGTCTGGGTTTGATGATACTACTATATATGCATCTTTCCTTGCCAATATTCTGGGATCAGTCTCAAAGAGTTTTAATTCTAACTCTTTAGAAGCTAAAACTTCAGTTGCAAAAGTTTTTAATATGGCCAAATTGGGTGATCTGGAATTTATCATAAAGCCCTGAACTCCTACAAAAGGTCTCATTGGCTTTCCATCAATCTTAGGTAATTTAGCTACACCATAGTTTATTTTTGCTTTTTTGATATTATCTATTTCCCAAGGACCGTTTATCATCATTCCTAATTTACCCTCTGAGAATAAACTGGTAGTTGTTTGGTAATCTACTCCTTGTTTTAAAATACCTTCTTTAAAGAGATTGACTAATTTTTCTACTCCTTTAATTGCTCCTTCATTTGCAAGTCCTATATCTAATGGATCTAATCCATTTGGAGTTTCTTTAAAGACATATCCTCCAAGAGCTGAGAAGAAAGGAAAACTAAAATAGAAGTTATTGTAATCATATAGGAATCCATAAATTCCACCTTTTGTTAAACTTTTAGCTACTCTAACTAAGGACTCATAGGTGGTTGGAGGATTTGGAATTAAATCTTTATTATAAATTAATGCTACTGCTTCCATGGAATAGGGTATCCCATATAATTTTCCGTTATAGGACATGGCTTTTAGAGTAACAGGTGTAAATTGATCAAGCACATTTTTGGGAAGAAAATCTATTGGAAGAAGAAGACCATTTACTACTAATTCTCCAAGCCAATCATGGGCTCCAACAATGATATCTGGACCCTCTCCAGTGGGTGCAGAAGTTATGAATTTAGGTTTAATATCTCCAAAACTTACCTCATTTACTTCTACTTGGATACCATATTTTTGAACAAAGGGTTTAACAGCTTCTCTTAATCCTTTAACTTGTGCTTCTGATGTCCAGATAGTTATTTTACCTGGAACTGCTCCAAGAGATAATGTGAAAACTAATAAAATAATTAAGCTTATAATTAGAATCCTCTTCATGTTAATACCCCCTTAAAATAGATTTTTAAAAATCCATGGATAAAAGAAAGTTTGTTTTTTTTGCTTTCACCTCCTTACCTAACTCGTGTTAGTAAAATTATAGCATATGTTAAGAATTTTTTAAAGATCTTTTTCTTTTTTTTATTTGTGATGTATAATCTCTTAGTTATAAACTTATATAGATGGAGAGGGAGAAATTATGAAGAGAATAAATCTTTTTGATCTTTTTGTGGTTTTGGTAATATTTTTGGCTATATTAGGATTTTTTTTAGTAAAAGAAGGTAAAACTCCTCTTGCAAAAGTGAAGGGAGAGGAAAAGAATATAGAGATTGACATGATTGTTAGAAATTTACCTCTTAATGACCATTCTGCAATAAAGCCAGGCGAAAAAGCTTTTATAAGAATAAAGAACCAACCTTTTGCTTGGGTAACTGTTAAGGATGTAAAAATATATGAGAAAAAAATATTAGTTCCTAATTTTAATGGTACATATACTTTTATAGATGATGTGAATAATCCATTCAATGTGGATATGCTTATTACCTTTACTACGAAAGGTTATGTAACTGAGGATAGTGTGATTCTTGGAGTTAAAGTAAAGGTTGGTATGAATATAAATGTGGAGAGTTTTAAAGCTGATATTTCTGGAATAATATCCGCGATAAGGTATTAATATGGAAAGGCTTGCAGATATTTGGAGAAAAAGTTTTGTTTTTTATATATTAAATAAGATAGAGTTATTTATAAAAGATAAAACAGATAAAATTATCTCTGGATCTTTTTCTTTTCCTTTTATTTCTTTTGTCCTTGAGTATTATCTATATCTTTTTATTTTTCTTATTCCCTTTTTATCCTCTGGAAAAATTGCCATAGGAATATCTATTGCTTTCTTTTTATGGTTTCTTGATACCTTCCTTTCAAAGGATAAAAAATTTTTTGAAAGTTTAAATTCCTTTGTTATTTTATATGTGATCTTTCTTCTTATAAATCTTGTTGCAACCTTCTTTTCTCCTTATCTTATACCAGCCATTAAAGGATATTTAAAGTTTTTAGTTTATTTTGCCATATTCTTAGTCTTTAAAGATGTTTTTAAAGATGATGAGAAAATAAAGAGAGCATTCTTTTCTATTCTTCTTTCTACTTTCTTCCTTTCTTTATATTGTCTTTATCAATGGATAATTAAAGTTCCACCATTAGCTGGATGGGAAGATGTGGAATTTGTAGGAGAAAATGTAACAAGAGTTTATGGTACTCTCCAAAACCCTAATCTTTTAGGTGGTTATCTAATAGGAGTTATGCCTTTTATATTGTCCACAATCTATATATTTAGATTAAAGAGTATTCCTGTGATTACTACTATTTTAACTTTTCTTTCCATTATATGGACTTATTCAAGAGGAGCATATTTAGGCTTTTTGGTGTCTATGGCTTTATATTTTATAATGATATTTAAGATAATTTATGAGCTAGGAAATAAAAATATAAGAAAAGTTTTACTAGTGTTTTTGTTCATTGTCATACTTGCTGGTGTAGGAATTTTCTCCCAGTCCTCTTATTTTCAAAAAAGAATTCTTTCTGCTTTTACTCTTTGGGGGCACTCATCTAATGCAACAAGAATTGTAATTTGGGAACGTTCTTTTAAGATTTTTAAGGATTTCTTTTGGACTGGTATAGGTTTAGGTAATGATGTTTTTAGAAGAGTGTATGCTTTCTATATGGAGCCTAAATTTACTGCTCTTGCTTCTTATAACTTATTTTTAGAGGTTGGAATAGAAAGTGGTATTTTTGCCCTTATTGTTTTTCTTCTTATGATCTATTATCTTTATAGGAGATTTTTTATAAAATACTCAACATGGGATTTGAAACATAAAATATTAGGTATCTCAGCTATTTCATCTATTACTGCTCCTCTTTTTCACGGGCTTGTAGATACAATATGGTATAGGCCTTACCCTCAGATAATATTTTGGTTTTCTGTAGCTATTCTCTTGAATCTTTTTGAATATGATGGAAAAATTAAAGAGATACTTTTATTTAATTTAGGGGGTTTAGGAGATCAAGTTTTATTTCTTCCAGTGGTTAAAGGAGTTATTCAGAAATTTAATCCTCAAAGGTTAAAGATTATAACTGAGAAAAGAGGAAGAAAAATATTTGATATACTCGGAATAGATGTGGAGGAGTTCAATCCAAAGGAAAAACTTTCTTTTTCTAAAACATTATATCTTATGGCAAAATTAAGAAGAGAATCTTATGATTTAAGTATATCTACAGGAAAATCTCCTTTTATTCCTATTTTTATGTATTTTGTAGGAGCGCCCATTAGAGTAGGATATATGGAAAATCCCTTGAGCTTTTTATATACCCATAAGGCTTCTTCTAAAAGGAATGAATATATGGGGAAAGTTCATTTTAGGCTTTTAAAATCATTAGATGAGAGTTTAGAATTCTCGTTACCTGAAATAGATATACCAGAGAATATAAAAAGTAAAGTAAAAGATAAAATCGTAAAGTATTCTTTAGAACCTTTTTCTTATATATTAATACATCCTGGAATAAGCAAGATGAGTATTAGGAGAGGTATAGATAGAAGATGGGGTTCTGAAAAATGGAAAGAGTTGGTTGAAAGATTAAAGCAAAAAGGACTTCCTTATGTAATTGTTTATGGTCCAGATGAAGAAGAGACTATAGAGGAGTTAAAAAAATTGATAAAAGATGGATTGTTTATACTCCCTGATGATTTGGATGAATTTATAGGGTGGATATATTATAGTAAGGCTATGATATGTTTAGATTCCGCTCCTTTGCACTTAGGTGTAGCATTGAAGAAACCTTTAGTTGCCCTATTTGGACCTACCAATCCTAAGGAGATTGTTCCCGAAGATCCCAAATTTCAAATAGCTAAAATTGATCTTTCTTGTGAACCATGTTTATGGGATAAGAGAAATAAAGTTTGTGATAATTTATCTTGTATGGATATTCCCGTTGATTTAGTATGGGAAAAATTATTGGTTCTTATAGAGAGTTAGAATTTTTTGAATTATTTGAGT
>JAPYWU010000087.1 GCA_028276205.1 Dictyoglomaceae bacterium
GCTTCCTTAAAAGCTTTCTCTGCAATTTTAGGCCCCTCTGGAGAAAGAATATGAATTAGTGCTCTTCCTTTTCCCAAGGAAAGAATATTCCCCTTTTCATCTCCTATAACACATAATGTTTTTGTCTGTCCACCATCAATTCCTAAAAAGAGCATAATTTACCCTTTTTAATATAGCTTCTCCAGGACTGCTTTTGCAGTTTTTTCAGTATATTCTCCAGCCTTTTTAGCAATCCTCATAGCTACCCCTGTAAAAAGTAAATCCAAAACATGAAGTTGAGCTATCTTAGATCTAATAGCTCCACTAGTCAATGGAGCCTCAGGGGAAGAAGTAAGTAAGACTAAATCTGCAACTTCTGTTATGGGGGAACGGGAAAAATTTGTTATACAAATAGTTTTTGCTCCAGAATTTTTAGCTATTCTTAAAGAATCAACAGTATCTTTTGTGGCTCCCGAATGAGATATTCCTACTGCTACATCCTCTGATGTGAGACAGGCAGCAGACATAGCTTGTAGGTGAGGATCAGTAAAGGCATCACATAAAATTCCAATTCTTAAGAATTTATATTTTGCATCCAACGCAGTAACACCGGAAGCTCCTACCCCATAAAATTCTACCTTTCTAGCATTAACAATCAAATCTATAGCCTTAGACAAATTTTCTAAATCTACAATCTCTGTAGTATCGTTAATTGCTTTTACATTCCTTGATCTAATTTTTTGAATAATAGTAATAAGATCATCCTCAGGCCTTACATCTTCCAAAATTTCTATTTCAGGACTTACCAAACTTCTTGCTAAAGCAAGTTTTAACTCCTGATAACCACGATACCCTAATTTCTGAGCAAGCCTTATTATAGTAGCATCTCCTGTTTTACAAATATCTGATAACTCTGTTATAGATAAATAAATTACTTTTGAGGTATTTTCAATAATATATTTAGCTATTTCTTTCTCCTTTTTAGAGAGAGAGGGATATATACTCTTTAATAAATTTAGAGCTGAGATCTCATTCTTCATCTTTATATATTTCCTCAATATTTTTACTTGCTATTACAAATCTTTTTGTAATAATATGTGGACGAGTAATAGCTGTACCAATGACCACAGCATAAGCTCCACACTGAAAAGCATATTTTACATCTTCCGGAGTCCATATTCCTCCTTCTAATATTACTGGTATATCCACTTTTTTAACTAATTCCTCCACTAATTTAAAATCAGGAAGTTTTCTTCCTTTTGTATATGAAGTATAACCTGAAAGAGTCGTGCTTAGCAAGTCTGCAGAAGCTTCCCAGGCTAAAATTCCTTCCTCATAATCCGATATATCTGCCATAATTATAGCTTCAGGGAAACTTTTTTTCAAAAATTTTATATATTCTGCACCATTTTCTGCCTCTATGTGTTTTCTCTTTGTTGCATCTACCGCTATAATTTCTGCTCCTGCTTTTAAAACCTCCTCAAAATGTCTTGAGGTAGGAGTTATATATACCTCAGAATCTAAATTTCTGTCTTTATAGATCCCAATTATAGGAAGGGGAACTTCTTTTTTAACTCTTCTTATATCATCAGGACCGTTTAACCTCAAACCGCTTGCTCCTCCAATAAATGCCGCTTTGGCAAATGCTAAAATACAATCGTTTCCATATGTGGGATCCCCAGGTTCTGCTTGACAAGATACTATAATACCATTTTTAAGTTTTAATAAAAGTTCTTCTTTTTTCATATTTTTTCCCTCATTTTTTTAAATTTAGATTTAAATTTTAAGTAATATCTATATTTGACTTTTTCATGATATTTTTATAATATTCATAGTATTTATTGTAAAGGATCCTAGTTTTTTCTCCACCAAGACTATATTTAAAGTTAGGAGAATTCATTATACCAATATATTGATATCCATATATTTGCTCTACATCATCATACATTCTAATTTCTTTCATAAGTTCCTCAGGATCTTTAGGAATTAAACCATTGTCTAAAGGCCAAGCAAACATTTCCATATCTACCCAAAAGTGAGTATTAGTCTCATTACATAATTGATTAATTTCTTTAATATTAAGATGTTCAGGATCCCTAGCGAAACCGAAGGGTATTAATATATCTACATTATTCAAAATTTCCTTCCATTCTTTTAAAAATTCATGAAACCTAATATTATTAGGTGCAAGTGCTATAGGCTTTGTAGGAGTTAATCTTTGAACAAATTCCTTATATTCGTAAAAAAATCTAATGATATCCTTGTATGATTCAGGAGAAAGATATGGATATTCATAATATAAAGATCCAAACATTTCTTCAGATATATACCATCCATATAAAGAAGAATGGTGTCCATATAAATTCCATAACTCTTCTGTTATAATTTTATGCCATTTTAAGGATTCCTGAGAAAAATCAAACCAAGCAAAAAGGCCAACCCCAACAAATACTTTTACCCCTAATTTATCAGCGGAAGAAAGTATTGCCTCTATAGGGTCTTCTGCTTTTATAGGAAATCTTTTAGGATAAATTTTAGAGGGATAAAAAGATAAACCTTTGTAATTTTCGACGGTCATACTGTGTCTACCAGCATATTCATTGCAATAAAAAACATTTTGTATAATGATATTTTTAATCCCAACATTATTCATATCATATACAATTTGTTTCCAATCTTCATCATCTAATCTTTTTAAGTCTTCATTAAACCATCTTCCCTCTTCTTCACTCCAATGGTATATATCTATCCAACAACCGTCAATTAAGGTAGTAGATTTAACATCTGAATTTATTACTTCATATTCATAATTTTTTGAAAAGAAAATTTCATTAGGATTTTTGAAAAAATCAAAGTATATAATGAATTTTCCATATTGATTGTTAAAGTTTAAATAAAACCTATTAAATCCCTTATTCACATCAACAACAAACTCAGATATTCTCTCTTTATCTTTTAAGATTTTAACAAATAGTTTAAGATTATCATCAGAATATACTCTAACTTCTGGATTTGTATTTTTTGAAACTCTACAACTTGGTATTATGGATATGTCAATCATAATTTTTCCCTCCTTTTATCCTTTAATAGCACCAGTTAAACTTCTTACAATATATTTTTGCATAGATAGATAAATCATAATTATAGGTAAAGTTGTAATAGTAGTAGCTGCCATTAATAATTCGTATCTCGTAAAGTATTGACCTTGAAAAATAAATAAACCCTGTTGAACTGGCATTTTATTAGGATCTGTAAAGTTTACCGCTGCTAATATATATTCATTCCATGCAGATAAAGCATTAAAAATTACAATTGTGGAGATGGCAGGTAAAGCAAGGGGAAACATTATTTTATAATAGACCTGAAATTTACCACATCCGTCAATTACAGCTGATTCCTCTAATTCCTTTGGAATTTGCTCGAAAAATTCTTTAAGTATAAAAATACTTACTGATAGTCCTGAATTTATCATAGGCAAAATATATCCTATTCTTGTATTCTGAATTCCTAATTTAACTAATAATACATATAAAGGAACAAAAGCTCCTGGTATTGGTATTAACATCATCATTAAAAAGGCATAATAGATAATATTCTTAAAGGGAAAATTTAGTCTTGCAAAAGC
This sequence comes from Dictyoglomaceae bacterium, assembly GCA_028276205.1. Classification (GTDB taxonomy): domain Bacteria; phylum Dictyoglomota; class Dictyoglomia; order Dictyoglomales; family Dictyoglomaceae; genus Dictyoglomus. Next base: position 3,605 of record JAPYWU010000087.1, read on the forward strand.
ATATGCTGCAAGAGTAGAAACTATAACTATCCCTAAAACAATAGAAATGGTATATATAACACTATTTGTAAAATATATAGAAAAGTTACCTTCTGTCCACGCTTTTATGTAATTTTCAAAATTTAAGCTTTGAGGAATTAAACTTTTGTTTGTATATACTTCTGAAGTACTTTTCAAAGAAGTAGAGATCATCCATAATAATGGGAAAAGGCAAGTAATGGCATAAGAAATTAAAAATAAATGTATAAGAATTCTACTAAATTTTATTTTTTTAGTCATAAAATGCATGTCCCTCTTCATCTTTAATCCACCTTTCTAAGTTTTATTTGAATTAATGATATAATAAAAAGCATAATACCTAAGAGCACTGACAATGCAGTAGCATAACCGAATTTGTAGCTTGAAAAAGCTTCTTTATAAATCCTGAGAGCTGGAACTTCTGTTTCAAATCCTGGACCTCCATTTGTGAGTGGAATAACAATAGTCAAGAGTTGCATAGCTCCTAAAATAGTAAGAATTGATACTATCATTAATGTCCTTGACATTAAAGGAATAGTAATATAAAAAAATTGTTGCCAAAAAGTTGCCCCATCAACTCTTGATGCTTCAAATAGATCCTCAGGTATACTTTGTAAACCAGCTAAAAAAAGAATAAAAGAACCTCCCACACCTTGCCACATAGAAGCAATAGATACTGAAATTAAAGCAGTATTAACGTCACTTAACCAAGGTCTTTTAAAATGGGATAAATTAAGAATATCTAAGAGTCCATTTAAAATTCCAAAATTTGGATCATAAATCCATTTCCAAATATATCCAACAACTATCCCTGATAATATTGGCGGAATATAGAAAATTACCCTATAGAATTTAGCTCCTTTAATGCCTGAATTAACAAGAATTGCCAATAAAAACGCTATAGAGTTCATAAATATCAAAGCCAAAAAAGATAAAATAAATCCATTTTTAATAGATTTTAACCAAATAGGATCTTTAAATGCATCTATATAGTTTTTAAAGCCAACAAATATCATATTTTTAGTAATACCATCCCACTGATAGAAACTCATTTGGAAGGTTTTGAATAATGGATAAATACTAAAAGTAATAAAAAAAGCTAATGCGGGAATCACGAATATAAAATTCTCTATTTTATCTATAAATTTCCTCATATAGTAACACCTCATAATTATAAAATTATCTTTAATAATTAAAAGGGGAGAGAGTCTTATTTCTCTCTCCCCGCTCTTTCTATTTCCTATTTATTAGCTTCATCCATTTCCTTGACAACATCTTCTGGCGTTTTTTGTCCTAAAATTATTAACTGCATTCCCTTTATAAGAATTTCTTCTGTCCTTGGATTTTTATATGGGGCTAAATAGGAGTATACTCTATCCATTCCTTTAACGAATTCTGCTATTTGTGGGCCTAAGGTTCTTGGATCAATAGTATTTTTATTTGCAGGTAAATTAAAGCTTTCCTTAGCATATTTAGCCTGTTGAGGTACATCTGTTAGCCATTTTAAGAATTCAATAGTTTCTTTTATATATTTAGAATCTTTATTAACAACAAAGTATGCTCCAATTCCACCTGGAATAAGAGCTTGATATGATGCTCTTTCGTCCTTTGGAGGGAAGAATACGAAGTAATTTTTGAAATTAGGGTTCATCATCTTAAATACACCTATAGCCCACGAACCATCAAAAATCATTGCAATTTGACCATTTGCAAACATTTGTTCAGCGGTTGGCAAGTCCATAGTTGCAGTTCCAGGAGCAAACATTCCAGCATCTCTCATTTCAACTAATAAGTTTAAGACTTTCACATATCCAGCATCTTTGAATGTAATCTTACCCATTCTTGCTGCATTTAGCTTTTCTTCGCCTAAATATGCAAATTCATAGGGTTGTATCATTGTTAAGCCAGCCCAAGTTCCAAATCCTGTGGCAAATGGTAATATTCCAGCTGCCTTCAATTTCTTACCATATTCTATAAACTCATTCCATGTCTTTGGTGGTTTATTAGGATCAAGTCCTGCCTTCTTGAATAAATCTTTGTTGTATAAAAATTGCATGTTATTTACATCTAAAGGTATTCCATAAGTACCTGGTTCTACATTGAAGCCATCATCCTTTGTAAAAGTCACTTGAGCAACTATATTTTCAGGAAATCTTGAAACCCAATCTTTAATATATGGTGTTAAATTTAAAATATTGCCTGCTTGAGCAAGTTTTGACAAATCGCCCTTTAAACCTACCCCTGTCCAAGCATCAGGCAGAGTTCTTGCCTGTGCAGCAGCTCTAATCTTTGCTCCCATCTGATCTCCACTATACAATTGAAACTCAACTCTTACTCCTGTTTTAAGATAATACTGAGCAGCTAAAGTTTTTAAGAGTTTGTCTCTATCATTTAAATAGTGCCAAATTGTAATTTTTACTGTTTCTTTTCCATAACTAACAGATAACACTAAAACAATTGTCAATACTAAAACTATTCCTAAAATTTTTCCTAAAAGCCTCCTCATTTTTATACCTCCCTTAAAGATTTTTTAATAATTGAGATAAGTTATTATTTTTCATAGGGCTAATAAAACTTTTAAACATATATCACCCCCCTTTAATAATATTTATGCTATTTCTATCCTTTAGCAAATAAAAGGGATCTTTTGTAAGTAAATCTATTAGTATCTCAAACATTAACTCTGCTTTTATTAACCTTATAGTAGAATTTCCTATATTAAAAATTTTCATTATACCTTTTTCTAAAAATAATCCGTCAACCTTGTTAA
>JAPYWU010000005.1 GCA_028276205.1 Dictyoglomaceae bacterium
CTAATGCCAATTCTACTATTTCTGATAACATCTTTGCTTTTTCCTGCCTTTTCTGAACCTCAGGACATATGGTATTAAAAATTCTTACTTCTTTCCCTTTAGTTAATAGTAATTTTATGATATCCTCTACTTCTTCCCAACTTTGTGTCGTTTGAATAACTATACCTATTTTAGGATATGACTCTACCCTCATAGCATCGTTAATATTTTCAATCACTATGCCTTTTTCTTCAGCATAGCTCATTATACCAATCACTTCTGGATGTTTTTTCTCACCGATGATCACTACTTTATAACCATTTTTTCTTAAAAATTCAGCCAATTTTTGCACCCTCTTAACTAAGGGACAAGTTGCATCAAAAATTTCGTTACCTAACTCTTTATATTTTTCTACCTCCTTATATGGTAAACCATGAGCTCTTACAATAAGCCTTTTTCCCACTGGAGCCAATTCTTTATTCCATATTTTTATTCCTTTTTTTTCTAAATCCTCTATTACTTTTGGATTATGCACCAATGCACCTAATGTATATACCTCACCTTTTGTTTGTAAAACCTTTTCTACTAAACTTATAGATTTTTTAACACCTGAACACCATCCATAAGGTGTTACTAAATATACCCTCATTTTAAAAGTTCCATAATACTTTCTTTAATTTTATCATTAAGATTTTTTATCTCTTCTTTTGTAGGTTTATTATTTTTTATAACAAAAATTGGTTCTCCTATTTTTATAGTAATATTTCCCCCTAATTGCGGAAATATTTTTCTTCTTCTCCAGATTTTTTCGGTACCTTTAATTCCAATTGGAAGAATTGGAAGACCATGAGTAAGAGCAAGGGTAGAAGCCCCATCCTTTATCTCAAGAAGTCCTTTCTCAGGATTTTCATTTCTTGTTCCCTCAGGAAAGATCACAAGTATCTCATTCTCTTTTATAAGTTTTTTAATTTTCTTCCATGTTTCAAACTTAAAATCCTGTCTATCTACATCTACAGCTCCAAGCCATCTTAGAAAAGGATTGAAAATTTTAGATTTAAAAAGTTCCTTTTTAGCAAGATAAAAAAGTCTCTTATCAAAGACCGCACCTATAACAATAGGATCCAATATACTGACATGATTAGCAACCACAATGAAAGAACCTTTGGGAATTTTTTCTTTTCCTTCTACTTTATAACCCCATAAAATTTTCAATAGAAATCTCACAACATGAATAATTATCTTATAGAAAAAATGAGAAATTCCTTTTTTAATTCTTTTCATCTTCTATCCTTACTTCTCTTAAAATTTGATTTATTATTTCCATTACTTTATTTGTAAATTCCTCTTCTTTACTTCTATTGTGCTCACCATCATATATCAATGGTTTTGAGTATATAACTTTTATTTTTCCAAATAAACGTGGAAGTTTTTTCTCAGGAGGCCAAATATTATCAGCCCCAATTATAGCTGTAGGAATTACAGGGGCTTTAGTTTTTGCTGCAAAATAACCAATTCCTCTTTTTATCTTAGCATCTCCTTTATCTCTTCTTAAACGTGTACCTTCTGGAAATATTAATAGTACTTCACCTTTTCTTATTGCCTCTAAACCATCTTTTACAGCAGATAAATCAATATTTTCTCTTTTAACTGGAATTCCCCCCAAATACCTTGCAAATCTACCAAATATAGGATATTTAAAACGCTCTATTTTACCCAAAGCCTTAATAGGTCTTGGTAGAGTTGTAGCTATAACTAATACATCAAGACTACTCCTATGATTAGGAGCAATAATGACAGGTCCTTCTAACGGTATATTTTCTATACCATACACTTCCAAATTATAAAACCATTTTAGTAGTTTTCTAAAAACACCTGCAATCCTTTTATAAACAAATATTTGAAACTTTTCGCTATATCTCCTCTTTTTCATAGGGCACACCATCTGCGGAAGGAGGAGTTGATTTACCTACAGCACCAGCTAAAACTAACATGGTAAGAATATAAGGTATCATTTGTATAAATTGGGTTGGAATACCTACACCCTCCAATCTCATTCTTAAAGCTTCTGCTAGACCAAAAAGTAGACATGCACCTAAGGAACCTATAGGTTTCCAATTCCCAAATATCATAGCAGCAAGAGCTATAAAACCTCTTCCCCCAGTCATATTCTCCACAAAAACTCTTGCATGCTCTAAGGAAAGAAAAGCACCTCCTATACCACCTAAAATTCCACTTATAAGGACACCTATATATCTATATTTATAAACATTTACCCCTAATGTATCTGCTGCTTGTGGGTTTTCTCCTACTGCTCTTAGTCTTAAACCAAAAGCTGTTTTATATAGTATATATTGGGACATAAAAACGATAACAAGCATAAGAATAATCAGTGGAGAAAGATCACTAAAAATTAATCCTATGCCAGGAATTTTAGAAATAATTGGAATATCTATAGGCGTAAAACCCTCAATATGAGGAGAAGATCCCGCAGCTTTAAATATCAATCTTGATAAAAAAGTAGTACCTCCAGCAGCTAACATATTTAGAGCAGTACCACTTACTATCTGATTTACTTTAAATTTAATTGATACCACAGCATGAATAAATGCAATAATCGTACCAGCAATAATAGAGAATAATACTCCAATTAATGGATTTTTAAAAAAATATGTTCCAACTGCAGCAAAAAATGCTCCAAATAACATTATACCTTCCAAAGCTATATTCACTACTCCACTTCTTTCCGAAAAAACTCCTCCTAAGGATGCATAAGCAAGTGGAGTTGCCATTCTTATAGCAGAAGTTAAAGTTTCCCAAGCAAAAATTGTCTCAAGCATATATAGCTTTCCTCCTTTTTTTCAGAAAACGGATAAGTACTTCATTACCTACCACAATAGTTAATATTATGACTGCTTGTAAGACCGAAATTATTTCTCTTGGAATATGAGTAAAAACATCCATACCAATGGCCATCCTATCTAATGCACCAAAAAGAAGAGCAGAAAATATTATACCTATTGGATGATTTTTACCAAGAAGAGCAACCGCTATTCCAGTAAAACCAAGTCCATGGGAAAAATTATCAAGATATCTATATCTGTATCCTAATACATCGTTTATACTAGCAAGTCCCGCCATAGCACCACTTATTAACATAGTTATTAGTATAATATTTTTTACATTGATTCCTGCATTCTCTGAGGCGTGTATATTAAGTCCCAAAGCTCTTATTTCATAACCTAATTTAGTTTTCCATAATAAATAGTAAGTAAATATAACCATCAATATTGCAATTACTAATGCATAATTTACAGGATTACTTTCTGGTATATTTATACCAATTTTTTGAAAAATTGGGTATAACTTAGGTAATACTGCTGAAGAAGGCAATTTATCAGTTTGAGGTAAAGGATATAAAACTCCTCTTTCCCTAAAAGTATTAACAACTAAATAATTAGTAAGAGCATAACCTATCCAATTCATCATTATAGTATTAATAACTTCATGAACTCCTAATCTTGCCCTTAATATGGCAGGAATGAAAGCCCATATAGCTCCACCTAATGCAGAAAAAATAAGAGTAATGGGCAAATGTAGAAAGGATGGAAATATGGGAGCTATATAAAGACCTGCTAAAGCAGATATTAATCCTCCAACAAGAATTTGCCCTTCTGCACCAATATTAAAAAGACCCCCTTTAAATCCAATAGCTACCGCTAATCCCGCTAATATAAAAGATGTGGTATTAAATAATACATATCCCCATCCATTTGGATTTCCAAGAGCAAAATTTATTACTTCTTTGTATGTTTCCCATGGATTATGTCCAAGTAGATAGATAATAATCCCACCAAAAAATAAAGCTATAAATATTGATATTAAAGGACTTATTATATTAAGAATTAAGTTTTCTATAAATTCCCGATTTTTCAAATCAATGCCTCCTTTAATTCAGTTTGCTTCTTAACTCCAGTCATATAATAACCTAATTCTTTTTCATCAACTTCTGATTGACTAAAAGATCCTACTATCTCTCCATTATACATTACTAAAATCCTATCACTTAAATTTAAAATTTCATCCAAGTCTGCGGAAACAAGAAGTACTGCTTTCCCTTGATTTCTGAGATCTACTAAGAGTTGATGAACAAATTCTGTGGCTCCTATGTCTAAACCACGAGTTGGTTGTGCTGCGATTAAAAAATCAGGTGAAAAGCTTAATTCTCTTCCTAAAACTATTTTTTGCTGATTACCACCTGATAAATTCCTAATAGGTATCTTTATGCTAGGAGTTTTTACCTGATATTTCTCTACAATTTCGTTTGCATGTTTATATACCTTTGAATAATCTATAAATATTCCTTTTGAAAATCTATCAAAATAGTGAAGTCCTAAAATACAGTTCTCTGCTACAGAAAAATCTAGAATCAACCCTCTTTTATGCCTATCCTCTGGTATATGACCAAAATATAGACGTCTTTGTCTAATCCTTTCCAAAGTTATATCTTTGTTTTTAAATAATATTTTTCCTTTTTTTAAAGGTAAAAGCCCTACTATGGCTTCTATAAGCTCAGATTGTCCATTCCCCTCAACTCCTGCTATTCCTAAAATTTCTCCCTCTCTTATATTAAAAGATACACCTTTAACTACATCCAATCCCTTTCTTCCCCTTACCCATATATCCTCAACCCTGAATATTTCTTCTCCTTTTTCTCTTTTTGCTTTATCAACTTTAAGAAAAACCTCTCTTCCTACCATCATTTGAGCAAGTTCAAATTTATTTGTTTCCTTAGTATTTACTGTATTTACTAATTTTCCTCTTCTCATGACACTTACTCTATCAGATATATTAAGAACTTCATTTAATTTATGTGAAATAAATATGATAGTTTTTCCTTGGGAAGAAAGCTTCCTAAGAATAGAAAAAAGCTCTTCTACTTCTTGAGGAGCTAATACAGCTGTAGGTTCATCTAAAATTAATATTTCAGCTCTCCTATATAATAGTTTCAAAATTTCTACCCTTTGAGCCTCACCCACAGAAAGATTTTCAACCTTTTCATATAAATCTATTTTAAAACCGAGAGAATTAATAATATCATTTAAAGTCTCTTCAGCTTTTTTAAAATTTAAAGATATTCCATTTTTTACTTCTGACCCCAAAATAATATTTTCAATAACTGTAAAAGGCGGGATTAACATAAAATGCTGATGCACCATACCTATACCATAACTTATAGCAATTTTAGGAGAATTTATATTAACCTTTTTCCCATTTATATAAATTTCACCTTTATCGGGTTTATAAAGACCATATATTATCTTCATCAAGGTAGATTTTCCAGCACCATTTTCTCCAACAATCGCATGAATTTCTCCCTTATAAATAGTTAATGACACATTATCATTTGCAACAACTCCTGGAAAATATTTAGTAATTCCTTCTAATCTTATTATCTCTTCCACTTATTTACCTCCCCTATATAAACCCCCTCCCATAATGGGAGGGGGTAAGAATTACTTTTTACTTTAGATATTTTGCTTTAAACTCTTCAAAGGTTTTATCATCATATGGAACTACAATTTTTCCTGATATTATATCTTTTTTAATTTGTTCAACCTTTGAAATTACACCTAAAGGAATAAGTTTTGTTTTTTCGTAATCAACTCCACCATTCGCTGCACCAAAAATTCTAATTCCTGGCTTAAATTTTCCTTCCTTTACATCTTTTATAGTTTCATATACCGCTACATCTACCCTCTTTAACATGCTTGTAATAATTCTATCTGGCATAATCCAAGATTGGGGAGAATCTACTCCAATAGCATATTTTTTAGTTTCTTTTGCTGCCTCAAATACGCCTTCTCCAGATGCACCGGAAGCATGATAAATTATATCAGCCCCTTGTTTATATTGAGCTAAGGCTAATTCTTTACCTTTTACTGGATCTTTAAATGCATCTCCTGTTACTCCAATGTAATTTATCAACACTTTTACTTTTGGATTAACGTATAATGCTCCAGCCTTATACCCAACTTCAAACTTATGTATTAAAGGAATATCCATTCCTCCTACAAACCCAATAATGTTACTCTTAGTCATTAAACCTGCAATAACCCCTACTAAGAAGGATCCTTCATGTTCATTAAAAACTAAAGAGGAAACATTAGGAAGTCCCTCTATAACTCCATCCACAATGGCAAACTTTACTTTTGGAAAATCTTTGGCTACTGCTGTAATAGCATCAGTGAAAAGGAAACCTACACCAATAACTAAGTCATAATTTTGTTCAGCAAGGGTTCTTAATAACTCTTCTCTGTTTGCTCCTCCAGGACCAGGTTCTAAATCTTTTCCTTCCACTCTAAGTACTTTTATTGCTCTTTGTAATCCATTATATGCAGCATCATTAAAAGATTTATCTCCTCTGCCACCTACATCATATACTATACCGACTCTAATAGTTTTTGCAGAAAATCCTACAGAAGAAAGTAGGATAAGAGAAAGAACTAAGAAAGCAATTAAAAACTTACGCATAATAATTTAAACCTCCTCCATTGAGAAAATTTTTAAAACAAACAATTTTTTTAAAATCTTTGATCCTATGAAATGTCATCACCTCCCCTTAATACTCTCCTTGGTTTACCCTCTCCTTGGGACGCTACATAACCCTTTTCTTCTAATATATCTAAGATTCTTGCTGCCCTATTATAACCTATACTAAATTTTCTTTGAATATAGGAAGTAGAAATTACTTTTCTTCCCTTCAAAAGTTCTATCACTTTAGGAAGAAGAGGATCTTCAAATCCATCGAATTCTTTTTCTTCTGCTTCTTCTTTCTCTTCAAAGTTAATAACATCATAATTTAAATTTCCAAAATTTTCTACAATATATGATACCACATTCTTGATATCTTTGTCTTCCACGTAAGGTGCTTGGAGCCTTATAGGATGACTGCTAGTTATAGGATGAAATAGCATGTCCCCTCTTCCTATAAGCTTTTCAGCACCTGCATCATCCAATATTATTCTTGAATCTATTTGGGATGATACCGCAAAAGCAATACGAGAAGGAATATTAGCCTTTATAAGGCCGGTTATTACATCTGTGGATGGTCTTTGGGTAGCAACTACTAAATGCATACCAGCAGCTCTTGCTTTCTGAGCTATTCTACATATCAAATCTTCTATTTCCTTTGGAGCTACCATCATAAGATCATTCAACTCATCTATAATAATTACTATATAGGGAAGATTTTCCTCTATTTGAGATAAATTTTTATACTCATCTATGTTTCTTACTTCCAATTTTTCAAATATCTCATATCTTCTTTCCATCTCTGAAACTGCCCATCTTAACGCATAAACAGCTTTCTTAGGTTCAACCACAACTTTATGTCTCATATATTTACCCAAAAGTTTATTATACATTGATAATTCTACTCTTTTTGGATCTATAAGAATAAGATTTAAATTTTCAGGAGGGTTTTTATATAATAGGCTTAAAATTAAAGAATTAATAAACATACTTTTACCAGATCCTGTAGTACCTGCAATTAAAAGATGAAGCATTTCAGCAAGGTTACCAACCTTTATATTTCCAATCAAATCCTTTCCAAGGGCTATGGTCAATGGATGAACAGATTTTTTAAAAACATCACTTTCTAAGATTTCCCTTAGATATACTTTAACCGGCTTGCTTCTTGGAATTTCAACTCCTATAACTGATTCACCGGGAACTGGAGCCTCAAATCTTACACTTGGCACTGCAAGGGCTAAAGCTAAATCATTAGAAAGACTCAAAATTCTACTTACTCTAACCCCAGGAGGTATGGCTACATTATATCTCACAACCGAAGGTCCTATATTCCAATCTTTAACCTTAGCTTCTATTTTAAAACTTTTAAGGGTCTCCTCTAAACTACGAGCCACTTTCTCATAGTTCTCCTCATCATTTTTTTGAGCAGAGTAGGAAAGAATATTTAGAGGGATAGAAAATTCTTTTATAGCTGGCTTTTGAGAAATATTTATAGATTTGGCTTGCTCTTTAGTTTGTACCTTTTCAATATTTCTTTTTCTCTTTCTTAGTACTATTTCTTCTTCCTTTTGAACAGCCTTTTTTTTATTGAAAATATCAAAGGATGGGTAAAATAGAAATCCTAAAAATGAAAAGAATAAAGTTAACAATATATAACCACCTATTCCTACATATTGATATATACTAAAAGATAATCTTCCAACAAATTTTCCATAATTTTGAAGATTAAAAATCTGTATGAAGATAGAAATCAGAAACAATAGAGATAAAAAATAAAATGATAAAGCTTTTAAAATATTTGGTTTATAGTCTTTTTTAATAAGTAATAATGAAATACCTATAAGGAAAAGAAATAAAGGAATTAGGTATATACCAAAAACCAAAGTTAAAAAGTCTATTATAGTTTTCCCTAAACGACCACTTGCATCAGGGAATAACCAAGCCATGAAAATAAATATGACAATAGAGAAAATAATAATTCCTATAAGCCTATGCTTCTCCATAACTATATTTCCCATACTAAAGGAATTATTACAGGTTTCCTTCTTATTTCCTCATTAAAAAAGTTTTCAAGATAGGTCTTAACTAATACTTCCTTACTTATGTTACCATTTTTAATCTTCTTTTTAAATAATTCTCTAACCACTTCTTTAGCTTCCTCTATTAATTCTTCAGATTCCTTCATAAAAATAAAACCTTTGGATATTATCTCAGGTCCCTCAAGAATTAACCCTGTAGCACTATCTAATAAAATACCTATTACTAATACTCCATCCTCTGCTAATGCTCTTCTTTCTCTAAGAACAATGTTTCCAACATCTCCCACACTCAACCCATCTACATAAACATTAGAAAGTTCTATATGATCAACTATTTTAGCTGTTTGTTGATCTAATTCCAAAACATCACCATCTTCCAGTAGAATTATTCTATCTTCAGAGAAACCTAAATCTTTGCCCAACTTCTTAAGCAATACCAAATGCCTATACTCACCATGATAAGGTATAAGATATTTAGGTTTTAGAATATTTATTAAAAGCTTTATCTCTTCCTGAGCAGCATGACCTGAAACATGTACACCTGCATCTTTTCCATATATTACCTCAATTCCTTTTCTAAAAAGCTGATCTACCAATCTATACACAATTAACTCATTTCCTGGTATAGGCTTTGTAGCAAGAATAACAGTATCTCCAGGTCGCAAAGAAAGTTGTTTATAAGAATGATTAGTAAGAAGTGATAACGCTGAATAAGGTTCACCCTGACTTCCAGTGGAAAGTACCAAAACCTTTTCAGGAGGAAGATTATTTACATCTCTAATATTCATAATGAGATTATCTGGAATATCTAAATATCCTAACTTCTTTCCTACTTCTATATTGTTTATTAGGCTTTTACCAGCAATAGCTACTTTCCTACCAAATTTATAAGCCATATTTATAGCTTGTTGAATTCTATGAAAGTTAGAAGCAAAAGTAACAAGAAAAATTCTACTTTTCGTAGATAAAAATATATTTTCAAAAGTACTTTTAACAAGACTCTCAGAAGGAGTTATACCTGGTTGTTCAATATTCGTAGTATCACAAAAAAGGGCAAGAACTCCTCTTCCAGCAAGCTCAGCCATCTTTTTAAAATCAGGGGTTATACCGTCTATAGGATTTTGGTCAAATTTAAAATCTCCACTTATAACAATTAATCCTTCTGGTGTATTAATAGCAAGTCCAACAGTATCTGGTATACTATGAGTTTGCCTGAAGGTTTCAATTATAAAGGGTGATATTTCTACAGAATCTCCAGGTACAACCTTTATCAAGGTTGCCTTATAGCCAAATTCATCCAGTTTTCTCTCTATAAGCCCTAAGGTTAAAGAAGTTCCATAAATAGGTACATTTATATCTTTTAATATATATGGTAGAGCTCCTACATGATCCTCATGCCCGTGAGTTACAAAAATAGCTTTAACTTTCTCTTTATTAGCAATTAAATATGAAATATCTGGAATTATGAAGTCAATACCCAACATGTCACCATCAGGAAACATTAATCCTGCATCCACAACCAAAATGCTATCCTGGTATTGGATAGCCAACATATTTTTCCCAATTTCTCCAAATCCACCAAGAGGTATAATCTTTAGCTTATCTTTCATTTATTTCAAAACCATACTCCTTCAATACTTTTATAAGCTCAGCTCTACTTTTTGTATCAATAGGACTTAGTGGTAGTCTACATTTACCCACATTATATCCTAATAAATTTAATGCCTCTTTCAAGGGAATAGGGTTAGTGGTCACAAAAAGTACCCTAAATATGGGTAAAAGCTTTAAATGTAATTCGGATGCTCTGTTTATATCACCCTTAAAATAACTATTTATCATTTCTTTTATTTCTTTTCCAACTATATGGGATGCTACACTTATTACTCCATCTCCTCCTACACTCAGAAGGGGTAAAGTCATGGAATCATCTCCACTATAAAGTAAAAAGGGGTGTGGTAGAAGTCTTCTTATAGTAGAAATTTGATTCATATCACCACTTGCTTCTTTAACTCCTACAATATTCGAGTAATCATTAGCTAATCTTTTTAATGTTTCAGGAAGAACATTTACTGCTGTTCTGGATGGGATATTATAAACAATGATTGGTAAAGAGGTCTCAGAAGCTATCTTTGCAAAATGCAAGTATAATCCATCTTGAGGGGGCCTATTATAATATGGTGCAGTAGCCAAAATACCATCTACCCCTATTTTTTCTGCTTCCTTTGTTAACTCTACCGATTCTTTTGTACAATATGTGGTTGTTCCTGCAATTACTTTAGCTTTATTTCCTACTTTTTCTTTTACTCTTGCAAAAAGTTCCAATTTTTCTTTCTTAGTTAATGTGGGTGCTTCACCTGTAGTACCAGATACAAGAATACTATCACTACCATCTTCTAAAAGCTTATCTACTATTCTATCCACTTCTTTCCAGTTTATTTCATCATCATTTCCAAAAGGTGTTATCATAGCAGTTATTAATGAACCAAAATGAGTCATAAATATTACCTCCCCTCTATTCTAAAAAGCTTTCTAATCCATAAAAGAAACCATCTCTTTTTACAATCTCTCTTAAAGCCATAAGGACACCAGGAATATAACACTCTCTACTCAAAGCATCATGTCTAATAGTAAGGGTTTGGCCTATACCTCCAAATATAATTTCTTGATGAGCCACAAGACCAGGAAGTCTTACACTGTGGATGTTTATACTTTCCACTTTTCCCCCTCTTGAACCAGGAATTTTTTCTATCTTTGTAGCATCCTTATGGGTTAGATTATATTTTTTCATTTCTTGAGAAAGAAGTTCAGCAGTTAATAATGCTGTTCCCGAAGGAGCATCAATCTTCTCGTTATGATGCAATTCTATAATTTCTACATCAGGAAAATATTTTACTATTTGTTTTGCAATCTGCATCATAAGAACTGCACCAAGAGCAAAATTAGGTGCAATCAGTATTGAAGTTTTATTTTCTATAGCTAAATTCTTTATCTCTTCTATCATTTCTTTAGAAAGTCCTGTTGTTCCTACAACCATTCTTCTACCTTTTGATAAAACCTTCTTTATGTTTTCATAAGCTGCTTCTGCTGTTGTGAAATCTACTCCTACATCAAAATCTTCTTTTACTTCGTCAATTGATCCTACCACATTTAATGAGATTTTATCGGTACTTATAATTTTTCCGTATTCTTCTCCGGTAAATTTAGGATCTATTGCTCCTACAAGTTGCATATCTTCTGCATCAACTATAGCCTTTCCAATAACTTTTCCCATCTTACCACAAGCCCCAAAGAGAACTACTTTAATCATATTATTCTCTCCCCTTTTAAAAAATTTTTCATTTGAGAATCTAAAGTACCTATTACTGCCAAAGAAAAAGGCTTGTTAAATATATCTACTATAGTATCATTAACATCATCTATTTTTACATTTCTAATCTTTTTAATCTTTTCAATCCAAGGGAAAATTCTTCCATATATCAGATAAGAGTCTATAAAATAAAAAAGACGCTGTGTTGGACTTTCAATAGCCATAAGTATATTATTTATGGTTTGTCTTTTTGCAAGATCTAACTCTTCTTTCTTTATTCCATATTTTAAAAGTTTTTCCTTTTCTTCTAATAAAGTTTTAAAGGTTTCTAAAAATGAATTAGGAGAAGTTGCAGTATAAATACCAAAAAGAGATGCATCTCTAAAGGTAATAAGTTGAGTCTCAATATTATAAACTAAACCGCGCTTATCTCTTAATTCTTTAAATAATCTTGAACTTATCCCTCCTCCTAATAATACAGAAAGGAGAGATAAAGCTTCTCTTCTTTCATGACCAGGTGGGTATCCTTCAGTTCCCCATATTAATTGAATTTGTTCAAAATTTCTTCTTAGAAATATATCTTTAGGTTTAAAAACAGGTGGCTTAGAAGATACTTCTTTATATACATTATTAATATTTGACTCATCAAAAACAAAAAAGTTTCTGAAAGATTCTTCAACCTTTTTTGCGGGAATGTTACCACTTACACCAATAATGAATTTATTTGGCACATAATGCTTTTTATAAAAAGAAACTATAAGATCTTTATTATAACTTGATACTTTTTTCTCAGTCCCAAGAATTTCTTTTACCAGTGGATGACCATCCCAAGATGCTTTCAGAAAATTATCAAAGACTAATTCTTCAGGTGAATCCCTATACATTTTTATCTCTTCTTTAACTACCATTTTTTCCAACTCTATTTCTTCCTCAGAAAAGTCAGGTTTTAATATGATATCACTGAGAAGTTTAACTCCTCTTGTAAAATGATATCCTAAAATCTTTAACGTAAAATAGGTGGTTTCTCGTGTGGTGAAGGCATCTAACTCTCCACCTAAGCGATCTATTTCTTCATGAATATCATCAATTCTCCGGGCAGAATTGTTTTTAAAGAGTAGATGTTCTACAAAATGGGCTAAGCCATGCTCTTTTTTATCTTCATCACGAGTCCCTACCTTTACTGCTACTACAATATTTATGGTTTTTCTGCCTGGATTAAAATCATGAATTATCTTTAGACCATTTTCAAACTCTATTTCAGTAACTTGCATCCTTTTAACATGAGTTATAGATCTTTTCTGCTCAGACTGATTCTACCCATTGGATCAATAGAGTCCACCTTAATCAGTATTTCATCTCCTAAGTTAATCTCTTCTCTTACTTCGTTTTTCCCGCTTTTTGTGGTCTTAAACTTTGATACATGAAGAAGGCCTATTTTCCCAGGTAATATTTCCACAAATACTCCATAATCTGTAACTCTTACAACTTTACCCAAGAATACATCTCCTTCTTTTATCTCTCTAGTATAATTTTGTACCATTTCAGCTGCTTTTTCTGCTGATTCTTGGTTAGGAGCAGAAATGTAAACCAATCCTTCAGGTTTTATATTTATAGTAGTGTTTGTTTCTTCTATAATCTTCTTTATATTCTTACCACTTGGCCCAATGAGATCTCCTATTTTATTAGGATTGATCTCTAATACCATGATACGAGGAGCATAAGGTGATATTTGAGGTCTTGGTTCAGGAATGGTTTTTTCCATTATTTCAATAATTTTAGTTCTTGCTTCTTTAGCTTGTTTCAGGGTTTTTTCAATAATATCAAAAGTAAGACCATCCACTTTTATATCAAGTTGTACTGCTGTTATACCATTACGAGTACCAGCTATTTTGAAATCCATACCACCTAAAGCATCTTCAAGTCCCTGTATATCAGTCAATATTTCATACCTATCACCATCTTTTATTAATCCCATAGCCACACCAGCTACATGTGTCTTTATAGAAACTCCAGCATCCATTAAAGATAAGCTACTACCACAGACACTTGCCATAGAAGTAGAACCATTAGAGCTTAAAACCTCTGACACAACCCTAATAGTATATGGAAACTCTTCTTCCTTAGGTATAAGTGGGAGTAAAGCTCTTTCAGCAAGAGCACCATGCCCAATTTCTCTTCTCTTTGGACCTCTAAGAGGTTTTGCTTCTCCTACCGAGAAGGGTGGGAAATTGTAATGATGAATATATCTTTTAGGCTCATTCTCTATCACGCTTTCAATTATTTGCTCTTCTCCTGCTCCTAAGGTTACTACAGAAAGGACTTGTGTCTCTCCTCTCTGGAACAAAGCTGAGCCATGGACTCTACTAAGTACTCCTACCTCACAACTTATTGGTCTTAGCTCATCAAGCTTTCTTCCATCAACTCTTCTTTTTTCTTCCAGTATAACTTTCTTTAATATTGCCTTTGCTTCTTCATTTATAATTTCATCTATTTGAGCTTTGACCTCTCCATATATAGGCTTCAAATAATCAAGAGCTTTTTTCTTTAAGTCCTCCAAGGATTTCTGTCTTTCTGACTTACTGGGTGTAAATATTGCCTCTTTAATTTTATCTAAGGTTACAAAATCAAGAACTGCTTGCTTTAGTTTTTCGTCAATTACAAATGGATTATAAGAGAAGGGGTTAGGATTTACTGTAGAGATAATTTCTTCTTGAAAGCTTATAGAATCTTGTAATGCTTCATGAGCTTTAACTATAGCTTCTAAGAAAATCTCTTCAGGTACTTCCTTTCCATCTCCTTCTATCATCAGAACAGCATCTTTAGTACCAGCTACCACTAAATCTAAAAGTAAGGTCTTTGATAAAGAAACAGAGGGATTTACATACCAATTATTGCCATCCCAACCAATTCTAACCGCCCCTACTGGACCCTTAAATGGAAGTCCTGCGAGCATTATTGCAGAAGATGCACCAATTATTGATGGTATATCTGTTGAATTTTCATTATCATAAGAAAGTACAGTTACTATAACTTGTACTTCATTTCTAAAATCTTTAGCAAATAAGGGTCTTAAAGGACGATCTATTAAACGAGCGAAAAGTATTTCTGGTTCTGTAGGCTTACCTTCTCTCTTAAAGAAACCTCCTGGAATTTTACCTGCAGCATATAATCTTTCTACATACTCTACTGTTAGTGGGAAGAAATCAACATCTTCTTTACTTTCTTCTGAGGCCACAACAGTAACTAAGACAGTAGTTTCTCCATATTCTACAAGGACAGCTCCTGTTGCCTGCCAGGCAACCTTTCCAACTTCTATTTTTAGAGGTTTCCCTGCATATTCTTTAGTAAATGTATAAACTTGCCGCATAACTTTACTTTCTCAACCCTAACTCTTGTATCAGTTTCTTATATCTTTCAAAATCTTTTTCTTGAAGATACTTTAATAATTTTCTTCTCCTTCCTATCATCTTTAAAAGACCAACGCGAGAATGATAATCCTTCTTATGAACTTTTAAATGTTCAGTAAGCCTTCTAATCCTTTCAGTAAGTAAAGCAATTTGTACTTCTGGTGAACCAGAATCATTCTCGTTCAACCTAAATTTTTCAATAATTTCTCTTTTTTCTTCTTTTGTTAGAGCCATCTTTTACCTCCTCTTTTATTTCAAAAAATCGCCTATAGCAATGGTAACCCATCACTATAGGTTATCTATATTTTAACATAAATTATTTAGTTATGCCAACCTTAGGTAATACAAACTTTAATAAATCTCTTTTTGCATCCTCAAAATTCTCAGAATATACATACACTATTCCATTATAATCTATATCCTCTCTTTGAGAAAAAGGCAAGAACATAACATTAATTCCATTTCTTTTAGCTACACTTAATTTTAAATCTAACCCAATTATAGGATTGATCTCTTCATTATAGGAAATCTCCCCTGTTCCTGAAATTTTTAAACTTTTAGGAAAATTCAAACTGTTTTCAAAGCTCCAAAAAGCAAGATTCAAAATGATATCAGAAGATTTTCCATAAATACATATATCCTTTCTTATTTTATATCCACGAAAGCTTTCCATTCTCATATTAGACAGATTGTTTTTTAAATACAAATTACCTTTCGAAAAGAGAAAAATAAAATTATAAAAATGGGGATTTTTTTCTTTTAAAAGTATTACATAAAAATTATCAGGAAAATGTTGAGGCAGGTTTTCTAAAATATCTTTTATATTTACACAAATTCCATCATAAAAGTAAATATAAAATTGGGATATTATTTCTAAGGCAATAATTATAAATAAAAGAGCTATGATTATAGTTCTGATTTGCACTTCCTTATTAACTCTATTTCTTTTTCCAGTAAATTTTCAACCTTATTTAAGAGATTATCTATATAAACTTCCATTTCCTTTTTGATTTCAGTTGCTTCCTTCTTTGCATTATTTATAATCTTCTCAGCTTCCTTTTGAGCTTCTATGGTAATATTATTGTTACTGACAAGAATCTTAGCCTTTTCCTTTGCATTTCTTATAATTTCTTCTGCATCTTCGTAAGCTCTTTTAAGAATTTTATCCCTTTCTTCTACAACTTTCTTGGCTTCTAAAAATTCGGCAGGTATATTTTTCTCAAGATCATTAATAAGTTCTAAAAGCTTCTCCTTATCAAGAATAACTTTATCCCACACAGGCACAGTGGGAGAATTTTCCAAAATATTTTTAAGTTTTTCTAAATTTTCTAATAATTTATCTATATCCATACCTATCTTTTCACATTAAATTTTTCATAAAGCTTCTCAGCCACACATTTTGGGACTAAATCCTCCACGCATCCACCAAATTTAGCAATCTCCTTTACCATACTTGAACTTAAAAAAGTATATTTAATATCACTAATTAAAAATACTGTTTCACATTCGGGATAAAGCTTTTTGTTGGTCAATGCTTGTTGAAATTCATACTCAAAATCAGAGACAGCCCTAAGTCCTCTTATTATTATCCTCACATTTATTTTTTTAATATAATCCACTAACAAACCTTTGAAGGAGTCCACTTTAACATTAGGTATATGTTGCAGACTTTCTCTCAGCATACTTAATCTTTCTTCTAAAGTAAAAAGAGGTACCTTAGATATATTCTCAGCTACTAAAACAATGACCTCATCATATATTTTAGCTCCTCTTTGTATAATATCTATGTGACCATTGGTGACAGGATCAAAACTTCCAGGATATACAGCTCTAATCATGTATTTACTCCTTTATAACTGTAAAAAGATAATGCTGTTTCTCCATAATTTTTATAAAAAATTAATACCAAACTATTATATTCTTTTAAAAGCTCTGTCTTTTTGTGATGTTCTATTATCAACACGCCATCCTCTTTAAGCCATTTATTTTCTTCTACGTATTTTACCACATGATTTATCTTTTTTCCTAATTCATAAGGAGGATCTGCAAAAATAATATCAAAAGTTTCATAAGGATTTTTTCTAAGAAATGTAAAAACATCATCAAGATAAACTTCTGCCCTATTATCTAATCCTAATTTTTTTAAATTTTCTCTTATTAATATCACAGCGGGTCTGTGTTTTTCAACAAACAATGCTTTTTTTGCACCATAACTTAAAGCTTCTATTCCCACAATTCCTGATCCAGCAAATAAATCTAAAAAATTACAATCTTTTATTTTTTCATCTAAAATATTAAAAATAGAATTTCTTACTTGCTCCATTGTAATTCTATAATTTCCTTTTCTAAGAGTCTTTATAGTTTGACCCTTCAAATATCCACCCGAAATTCTTACTTCAGAGGACAATTCCCTTCTCCTTATAAGGTATATTCACAGAAAGATGTTTTTCAAGAATTAATTTTTCACTATCTTTTATTTCAATTTCATTTTTTAAAACAGAAATAGCCTCCTGTCTTGCTATCTCAAAAAGTCTCATATTCTGAGACAAATCTGTCAAATTCATATTTAAAATTTTAATAGTAGGTGCCCCATGTTGTCTTACACCAAAAAATTCGCCAGGACCTCTAATATTAAGATCTTCGCTTGCTATTTTAAAACCATCATTTGTTTCTACCATTACTTCTAATCTTCTTCTTGCCTCTTCAGTACTTATATCGGCTATTAAGAAACAATAGGATTGCTCTGATCCTCTACCAACTCTACCTCGCAATTGATGAAGTTGAGCAAGTCCAAATCTATGAGCATCTTCAATAACCATTATAGAAGCATTAGGTACATCTACACCTACTTCTATTACTGTTGTCGCTACCAACATTTTTATTTCCCCGTTTCTGAACTTTTCCATTATCATATTTCTTTCATCCTTAGGAACTAAACCATGGATAAGTCCCATAGGAATGTGAGGATAGAACTTTTGAAGCTCTTCAAATAATTTTTTTGCCGATTCTGCCTCTAACTTTTCCGATTCCTCTATCAAAGGGCATACAACAAAAGCTTGTTTACCTTGCATTATCTCCTTAGCTACAAAATCATAGATCTTTCTTCTGTCTTTCTTAGGAACAAGATATGTCATTACAGGTTTCCTACCAGGAGGTAATTCATCAATTACCGAAACATCAAGCTCTCCATACAAAACAATGGCTAAAGTTCTTGGAATAGGAGTTGCAGTCATAACTAAAAGATGAGGATTTTCACCTTTTTTCCAAAGTATTGATCTTTGAATAACACCAAATCTATGTTGTTCATCTATAATTACTAGTCCCAATTTTTTAAATTTAACATCTTCTTGAATTAATGCATGAGTACCTACTACTACAAATAATTTACCTTCAGCAAGATCTGCATAAATTCTATTTTTTTCTTTTTTAGATACACTACTTGTAAGGAGGCCAACTTCAATTCCTAAAGGTTCAAAATATTTCTTCAATCTACTATAATGTTGTTCTGCCAAAATTTCTGTAGGAACCATAAAAGCGGATTGATATCCATTTTCATAAGCACATATTATGGAAAGGACTGCTATGATAGTTTTTCCAGAACCCACATCACCTTGTAATAATCTATGCATCGGTTTTCCAGCAGAAAGATCATTCTTAATCTCCTCCCAAACCCTTTTTTGAGCATTAGTAAGTTCAAAGGGTAATTCAGAAATAAATTTTTCAACTAAAGGAGTGTCCGTTTTAAAGATAGGAGCCTTAAGTTTTTCTATCTCCTGCTTTTTCCTAAGTAACAAAAGTTGCATAATGAAAAGTTCTTCAAAAAGAAGTCTTTTTGTAGCACTTCCCAGTGTAAGAAAGGAGGTTGGAAAATGTTTTTCCCAAACACTTACTGGTTTATCTAAAAGATTATTTTTCTGTTTTAAACTTTGAGGTATAGGATCTTCTATAAACATTGCATATTCTGTTAAAGCATCATAGATTATCCTTCTAATAACCTTTTGAGTAAGTCCAGCAGTTAATGAATATATTGGAACAATTCTTCCTACGTGAATTAATTCTTTTTCCTCTTCTTCTTCCAAAACCTCATACTCTGGATTTTCAAATTCCCAATGTCTTAAAACTCTTTGTGGTATTCCTGATAAAAGCACTTGAGTTCCTGGGGGTAAGGCTTGTTTAATATATTTTTGGTTATACCAAACTGCAAAAGCTACCCCTGAATTATCAACCACTTTTGCCTTTAAAATAGGAATTTTCTTATATAGTGTTTTTCCTTCTTCATATTCAATTATTTTAACTTTAACAGTGACTTTTTCGTTCTGTTTTAATTCTGAAATCTTTTTTAACTTAGATCTATCATCATACTCTCTAGGATAATAAGTTATAAGATCATAAAGGGTTTTAATTTCCAGTTTCTCAAACAATTTCGCTTTTTTGGGACCAATACCTTTTATATATTGTAATTGTTTGTTCCAAAAATCTTCAGAGGAGTAGAATAATATGGCTTTCTCAATTATTTCATATACTTTATCAATTACTATTTTTCTTTCATCTAAGGATTTTTTATCATAATCATTCACTAAATCTAATACCTTTTGAGTCCAAAAACCATTCCAGATAGGAAATTGCTTAATTGCAACACTAACAGTTTTTTCTAAACCATATTTAATAGCTTTATTTGAATATCCTGAAGAAATTTCTTTTTCAAGGACCGATTTTAGTCCTTTAAGGATCTTTACTTTTTCTTGCATTACCTATTATTCAACACCTAAATAATAAAAATAATAAGGTTGACCACCATAAAGGAGTTCAATTGATAACGAGGGATATTGGTTATTTAATTTATTAACTAATTTCTCTGCTTCTTCCTTAGATATATCTTTTCCATAAAAAACAGTAATAAGTTCTGAGTTTCCATTAACAAGTAGAGAAATAAGATCTAAACATACAGTCTCTATATTTTTACCAGCCACTTTTACCTCATCATTTGTCAATCCGATAATATCTCCCTCTTCAATTTTTAATCCATTGTAAGAAGAATCTTTTACAGCTCTTGTTATCTCTCCAACTTTAATCTTTTCAATACTTTTTTCCATTTTCTCTTTTAGAATTTCCCATGTATCTCTTGGATTATATTCATAAAGAGCTCTTATTCCTTCTAAAACATGCTTTGTTGGTATAATCACAACCCTCTCTTTATGTATATTTTCCAGCTGTTTTGCTGCCAATATAACATTTTTATTGTTAGGTAAAACAAATACTTTTTTAGCTCTTACCTTTTCTACTGCATTTGAGAGTACCTCTACACTGGGATTTAAGGTTTGACCTCCATTTACAATTATATCTACTCCTAATCCTTTAAATATTTCATTAATCCCTTCACCCCAAGAAACTGCAATAAATCCTATTTCTTTTAATGGAGTTATACTATCTCTATTTATCTCTTCCTTTAATCTTTCTTCATGTTGTTCTGCCATATTATCAATCTTTATTCTTGAAAGTGAACCTAACTCTAATGCTTTTTCCAAAACAAGACCAGGATGATTAGTATGAATATGAACCTTCAAAAGTCCAGGAGCCTCAGAAGTAACAATACTATCACCTTGACTCTCTAACCATTTCTTAAAATTACTAAAATCAGTGTTTTCAGAAGAATTTATTATAAATTCTGTGCAATATTGATAAGTGATAACATAACTTTCAAGAACCCCTACTTCAGGTCTTTCTTTTATTTCTATTTTCTCTTCTTTCTCTTTTATTGATTCTTCTATCAAAATTTCTATTCCTTTAAGAGCTTCATAGAATCCCGTCCATATCCATACAAGTCCTTGTCCTCCAGCATCTACAACCTTTGCTTCCTTCAAAATAGGGAGAAGATTAGGAGTATTTGCTAAAGATTCTTTTGCTTTATTAAGCATTCTTTCCATAATTAACGTAATATCATCTGTCTCTCTTGATGCAATTACACCCTCTTTTACTCCTTCTCTTAATACTGTCAATATGGTCCCTTCTGTTGGTTTTATTACTGCTCTATATGCAACTCTTGTAGCGTTTTGCCAACTTTTAATCCATATTTTTGCATCAATATATTCATTTTCCTTTATTACCTCACAAAAACCTCTTATTATTTGTGAAAGAATAACTCCAGAGTTTCCACGTGCTCCCATTAATGAACCTTTTATTGCAGCCTCTGCTATTGCCTTTATAGTTTTATTTTTAACCTTTTTAATTTCGTTTAATGTGGATTGAAGGGTATATAACATATTAGTACCTGTATCACCATCTGGCACCGGGAAAACATTAAGTAAGTCTATTTCTTCTCTATGTTTCTTTAATTCGTAAGTTGCGTATTCAAAAAGCTTAATCAAAAGATTTGAATCAATTTTTTCTATTTTCATCATATCTCTTCCCAAGAGAAAGGCTCCTTTTCTTCTTGAAGTCTTATTCCCCACACATTAACATTTATTTCTTTAACTGAAAGCCCAGTTACCTTTTCAAGATTCCATTTAACTCTTTCCATAATATTATGGGCAACCTCAGGAATCCTCACACCATATGCCACAATGATATAAAGATTTATTTTTATACCATTCTCATCTATCTCTACATCAACACCCCTATTAACCTCTTCCAATTTTAATAATTCAGAAATACCATCTGTTATATTTCTTGCAGCCATACCTACTACACCATAACTTTGAAGGGTTGCCATACTTGCAATAGAAGCTATAGCATTTGGTGAAACTTCAATCCACCCTATTTCTGTATAATATTTTTGCTTATTTTTTTCTTTTTTAGATATAAAGTCTTGGATCCAACGCATCTCTTAAACCATCTCCTAATAGATTAAATCCAAAAACTACTATCATTATAACAACACCAGGAGCTATAGGATACCACCAACAACTCCTAAGATATGCAAGCCCTGCCTGTACCATAGAGCCCCAACTCGGAGTGGGAGCTTGTACACCAAGCCCCAAAAAAGACAATCCAGCCTCTAACATAATCATTCCACCCATTCCTAATGTAGCCTCTATTATAAGTGGAGAAAGGGCATTAGGCAATATATGCCTAAATAGTATTCTCCACGTAGAAGCCCCAATAGCGATAGCACCAGCCACAAAATCCCTCTCTCTTAAACTTAAAACTTGCCCTCTTATTATACGGGATACACCAGCCCAACCAATTAATGCTACTGCTAAATAAAGATTTTGTATTCCAGGTCCTAATGTAGAAACCACTGCAATAACAAATAATAAAAATGGAAAAGCAAAGAGAATTTCCACAATTCTCATAATAAGATCATCAACCCAACCACCATAAAAACCTGAAATAAGTCCTAATATTGTACCTATGGATATGGATATTAACTGTGCAAAAAATGCAAATTGTAATGATACTCGTGTACCGTATATTATTCTACTAAATATATCTCTTCCAAATTCATCTGTCCCTAAGAGATGCTTCCAGCTTGGAGGTTGAAGAGCTCTTGATAAATCCACTTCATTCCATGGATATGGTGTAATATAAGGAGCTAATATAGCTACTATTACAAAAAATATAACTATTCCAAGCCCTAAAAGAGCTAATTTATTTTTTGCAAGTCTTTTCCAAGCAATCCTCCATAAGCTCCTTGGTTTTCTACTTTGCAACAAATTTTCTGTTTCCATTATCATAACACTTTTTACCTCCAATAATCATCATTAATCATATCTAATTCTTGGATCTATAAGAGCATAGGAAAGATCAACTACAAGGTTAGCAAGTATGTATATAAAAGCTATTACAATAACACCACCCTGTAAGACTGGTAAATCTCTATCAAAAATGGCTTGAACAACTAATCTTCCTATTCCAGGCCAAGCAAAAATTGTCTCTGTTAAAACTGCCCCCGTAAGAAGATCACCAACCACCATTCCTGCATATGTAACAACAGGAATAAGAGCATTTCTTAATGCGTGTTTAAAAATTATTTTTCTTTCTGAAACTCCTTTTGCTCTTGCAGTTAATATATATTCTTGTCTAATTACTTCTAACATAGAGGATCTGGTAAGACGAGCAAAATAAGCTGCGGGTCTTGTACCAAGGGTTATTGCAGGAAGGATAACTGCCTTCAACCCATATTCTGTTACATACCCTCCCAAAGGCAACCATCCCAAGTTAAAACCAAATATTAATAGAAGGATTATTCCCACCCAATAAACTGGAGCTGAAACTCCCAAAAGAGCAATAACCATTGCTGAATAATCAAAAATGGAATATTGCTTTACAGCTGAAATAATACCAGCAGTAACTCCTATTAAAATTGCTATAAGAAAGGCAAATAGTGCAAGAATTGCAGTTGCTTGTAATCTTTCTCCTATAGATTCTATAACAGGAATATTTGTTTTAAAAGATCTTCCAAAATCAAGTCTCACAATCCTTTCCAAAAAAAGTAAATATTGAATAGGTAAAGGCTTATCAAGCCCCCATGTAGAACGTATTCTAGCTAAAGTCTCGGTATCAGCTCTTTGACCTGCAATTAAGCGAGCTGGATCTCCAGGAGCAATAAAAAACAAAATAAAAGTAATAAGGGTAACTCCTATAAAAACTGGTATGGCTTGTAGAAGTCTTCTTATTATGTACCTTAGCACTTCTTTCCTCCTTTCTTGAAAAAGGAGGAAGAGGAATTCTGCCCTCTTCCTCCTTCTATATTCTATTTCTTATCTATCCAAACTACTCTATATCTTACTCCAGAAAGACCTGTTAGAGGATCTAAATATAATCCATGGACCCATGGTTGATGTATTACTTGAGATACATAATAGTAAATTGGAACAATTGGACAATCCTCTAATATTATTCTCTCTGCCATGTTATAATATTCTACCCTTACACTCCATAAAGTTTCAATTCTTGCTTTATTTGTATATTCATCAACCTTAGGATTTTTATAAAAACTATGGTTACCCTCA
Source organism: Dictyoglomaceae bacterium (assembly GCA_028276205.1). Taxonomy (GTDB): domain Bacteria; phylum Dictyoglomota; class Dictyoglomia; order Dictyoglomales; family Dictyoglomaceae; genus Dictyoglomus. The sequence continues at coordinate 24,215 of JAPYWU010000005.1, forward strand.
GGTCCAAAATTACTGGAATTGAAAAGAACCCATAAGAAATTGTCAGGGTCAATATAATCTGCTACCCATCCAAGTCTATATACAGGAAGTTCACCCTTATCAAGGAGATCTAAATATACTGCCCAATCATAATTTTGCAATTTTGCATTTATTCCTATCTTTTGAAGATCTGCTTGTATTGCTTCCATTATTCTCTTATGTGCAACGCTTGTGTTATAGTAAATAGTTATTTCTGGAAGTCCTTTACCATTAGGATATCCAGCTTTTGCAAGAAGTTTTTTAGCTTCTTCTACATTATAACTTAATCTCTCTTTTGCCCAATTATAGTTTTCTTGACTAAAACCTGGCATCGATGGAGGTAGAATGGTATAAGCAACCTGTGCTCTTCCCCTTCTTATAACTTTTACAATACCTTCTTTATTAATGGCTCTTGTAATTGCTTGTCTTAGATATTTGTTGTCGAAGGGTTTCTTTTGTACGTTGAATCCTAAATAATATATACCAATCATTGGTTTCTCAAGGATATATGGTTTATATTTAGGATCATTACTTACTCTATCCCATTCTGGATCAGGTATTCCAGTAATATCAAGCTGTCCTTTTTCAAAATTCATAAAGTCTACATTTTCATCGGGAATTATTGCCCATTCTATAGCATCCACATATGGACGTCCACGGAAATAATTGGGATTAGCCTTTAATCTAATTTTTACATCATGTTTCCATTCATCAAACATAAAGGCTCCAGTACCAACTGGTTTTGTAGCAAAATCTTTTCCAAGTTTTTCAACTTCTTCCTTAGGTACAACCCAAAAACATGAATAAGTTAAAGTAGAAAGGAAAGGAGCAAAAGGCCTTTTTAGAGTTATCACTAAAGTATATTTATCTTTTGCTACTACATCTTTGATTGGCTCTGCAAAACTTGCTCTTGGTGATGCTGTCTTTGGATCCATCACCCTTTTTATAGAATATACAAAATCTTCTGCGGTCACATTCCTCCCATTATGGAAATATACATTATTGTTTAAATAGAAAGTATATACTGTTCCATCTTTTGATATAGTCCATCTTTTTGCAATTGAACCAACAACCTTTCCATTAGGATCGTATTCTACTAATCCATCAAAAATTTGTCTTGCTACCTCATCTGAAGCGGTATCAGTAATCATAGCTGGATCAAGGGTTGGTGGATCATTTACTAAGCTTCTTTTGAGAACACCACCATATTGTGGAGTTTGAGCTATAGATGAACCTATCATGGAGAAAATTAAAAAAACTAACAAAAAGAGCCAAAAACCTTTTCTCATTTTAAAACACCTCCCATGCATTTTTTAATGGAGAATAAAAATGAGAACAGATGTTACCATAAATAATACCGCTAAAACAACAGTTGCTTGCTTTAATCCTTTCTCCATCTTACGCTTAGCCTTATAAAAAGTAGTCTCTCCTCCCCCTATAAAGCCAAGCCCTTCTCCAACTTCTGATTGGAAAAGAATTACCACTATCATTCCTAAAGATACCAAAAAATGAAGTATATATAATAATATTTGCATTACTATTACACCTCTCTTATGATTTTACAATTTCCCAGAAAGATTGAGGTTTTAGACTTGCTCCTCCTACAAGAGCCCCATCAATTTCGTACTGGCTTAAAAATTCTACTATATTTTGAGGATTTACACTTCCACCATATTGTATTCTTACTTTATTAGCAACATCACTACCATATAGACTTGATATAATCTGTCTTATAAACTTTGCAACCTCATTTGCATCTTCTCCTTTTGCAGAATGCCCAGTACCGATCGCCCAAACTGGTTCATAAGCAATAACAATCTTTTCCACATTCTCCTTTGGAAGTCCTTCTAATCCTTTAGTTACTTGTTCTCTTATTACATCTTCTGTTTTACCCTTTTCTCTCTCTTCCAACTTTTCACCGACACAAAATATGGGTGTAAGTCCCCAATTAAAAGCAGTTTTTATTTTTTTATTTATGTTTTCATTGGTCTCACAAAAATATTGCCTTCTCTCAGAATGACCTATTATAACATATTCACAATTTAAATCCTTCAACATTACTGGAGATATTTCTCCTGTATATGCACCTTCTTTTTCCCAAAACATATTCTGGGCTCCAAGTTTAAACGGTGTATCCTTAAGTAAGTTTTGAGCAACAAATAGTGAAGTGAAAGGGGGACAAATGACTACTTCCTTTTCTTCATAATTTCCCGCTAAATTTTTAAATTCAACAATAAAACTTTCTGTCTCTGCACAAGTTTTATACATCTTCCAGTTAGCCGCAATAATCTTTTTTCTCAATATTGTTCCCTCCTAATTCAATATAATTTAATTATATAAGCCTTGCCAATTGAAAAACTCCTTTTTTAATCCCTATCCTAATCTTCCCTAAATTTGCTCCTTTATTTGATACCACAACGAGAATAGCAGGTTTCCCTTCTACTGGAACGATAAATACTGCACCATCTTCAAATATAATAACCATCTCTCTTGTACTACCCTTTGCCAATTCTGTTCCTATCATTTCTGATGCCCTTAAACTTCCTGAAGCAACAGCTGCAAGTGGTTCCGCATTCGAGCCGTCTCTACCTACACTTTCTATAACTAAACCATCATCACTAACCAAAACCGAAACTTGCACACCATCCAATCTTGATATTTCTTCAAGTGTCTCTCTTATAGTTGCCAATTTATCCCCCTCTTTTTACTTATTTATCTTGAAGAACTGCCACCCCCGGCAGTATTTTTCCTTCCAAGAATTCTAAAG